>SEHC01000155.1 GCA_004173415.1 Lysobacteraceae bacterium | reverse complement strand
CGCATCCATGTCAGCCGGAAGGGAGACTTCGGGGCGGTCCGGTTGCAGGCTTCCGACTACGGCCGCGACGCCTTCGGCCAGGTCGTGGTCGCCCGCGACTTCGGCGAGGCGCTGGAGTCACGGCTGTCCGAATCCCGGCACCTGGTCCGCTATCGACCGGCGCGCTTCGTCGCCCTGGAGGAAGCGGCCGGGCCGCTCCGCAGCCTGCGCATCCGTGACGAGCAGGGCGAGCGCGTGCTGGGCGCGCGCCTGCTGGTCGCCGCCGATGGAACCCGCAGCGACATGCGCCAGGCACTGGGCATCGGCGCGATCGAGCACGATTACCGGCAGACCCTGTTCGTGGCCCGGATGCGCGCCGAACAGGCGCCTGACGGTACCGCCTACGAGCGCTTCGGCGAGCACGGCCCGACCGCGCTGCTGCCGCGCGGCGACCGCCACTTCGGCGTGGTCCACGGGGTCCAGCGCGAGCAGGCCGAAGCGGTCGCCGCGCTGGATGACGATGCCTGGATCCAGCGCGTGCAGGGCGAATTCGGCTGGCGCGTCGGCCGCCTGCTGGTCAGCGGTCCGCGCAGCGCCTACCCGATCGTCCGCGTGGTCGCCGAACGTACCTTCGGCGAACGCGCGGTGCTGCTGGGCAACGCCGCGCAGACCCTGCACCCGATCGGCGCGCAGGGCTTCAACCTGGGCCTGCGCGATGCGCTGACCCTGGCCGAGCTGGTCGGCCAGGCCGATGACCCCGGTGCTGCGGCCGTGCTCGAGGCGCATGCACGCCGACGCCACGAGGACCGCCAGCGGACCCTGGAGTTTTCCGACACCCTGGCCCGCCTGACCGGAAACGCTTCGCCACTGCTGCGGCCATTGCGCAGCCTGGGCCTGTTGGCGGCGGACAATTCGGCCTCCCTGCAGTCGATGCTGGTGGGCGGGGCGATGGGCTTCCGCGGCGACGTGCCGGCGCTCTGCCGGGAGGTGGCCCGATGAGCCGGCGCGGCCAGCGCGTTGTCGCTGGCCAGGCTCGGACTGCGGGTCGCGCTGGTCGAAGGCCGCCAGCCGCCGCCGTGGTCGGCCGAGGTGCCGGACCTGCGCGTATATGCCTTCGCCCCCGACAACGCAGCCCTGCTCGACGGCCTGGGGGTCTGGAAGGCGGTGCGCGACGCGCGCGCCCAGGCCTACCGGCGGATGCGCGTGTGGGACGCCTCCGGTGGCGGCGAAATGAGCTTCGACGCCGACATGCTGGGCCGCGACCAGTTGGGCTGGATCGTCGAGAACAGCCTGCTGGTGGATCGCCTGTGGGCGGCGCTGCCGGAAGCGGGGGTGCGGCTGCATTGCCCTTCCCGGGTCGACTCGATGGAACAGGACGCCGATGGCGTACGCCTGCGCCTGGATGACGGCACCCGCCTGGAATCGCGGTTGGTGATCGCCGCCGATGGCGCCGACTCGACCGTGCGCGGCCTGGCCGGCGTGCAGGTGGCGCAGCACGACTACCGGCAGAGCGGGGTGGTCGCGTTCGTGCAGACCTCGCAAGCCCACCAGTCCACGGCATGGCAACGATTCCTGCCCGGCGGTCCGCTCGCCTTCCTGCCCTTCGCCGATGGCCGCAGCTCGATCGTGTGGACCCTGCCGGACGCAGAGGCCGCGCGCGTGCTGGCGTTGGACGACAGTGCCTTCGATCGCGAACTGACCCAGGCCTTCGAAGCGCGCTTGGGTGAGGTCAGGCTTGCATCCAAACGCGTGGCTTTCCCGTTGCGCAGGCAACTGGCCCAGGCCCATGTGGCCGGTCGCGTGCTGCTGGTGGGGGATGCCGCGCACGTGGTCCATCCGCTGGCCGGGCAGGGCGTGAACCTGGGCCTGCGCGACGTGTCGCGGCTGCGCGACTCGGTCGCCGACGCGCTGGAGCGTCGCATCGACTGGGCCGCGGACCATCGCCTGGCGCGCTGGTCGCGCCAGTGCCGCAGCGACAATGCCGCCGCCGCCTATGCCTTCGACGGGGTCAACCGAGTGTTTTCCAACGACGGCATGCATGCGACGCTGCTGCGCGGTTTCGCCCTGGGCCTGGCCGGCAAGCTGCCGCCCCTGGCGAACCTGTTCTGGCGCAAGGCCTCGGGAGGGTAGGGCGCCGCCCGAGGCTCAGCCTGGGATGAACGGGAACACGATCTTCAGCAGCCCCTTCAAGCCGCCCTCGGCGGTGCTGGCGATGGCCTTGGCGCCGAGGCTGTTCAAGGCGTTGCGCGCATCTTCCCAGCGCAGCTTTCCCAGGTCCTTCTTCAACAGGTCCGCGACCTCTTCGGCCGCGGGCGCCAGCTTCTGTAACGCCGCGCTGATCAACTTCGGATCCGGCTGCAGGTAACCCCACTTCTCGGCGATCTTCAGCAGCGTGTCGAAGCGCACCGCGACCACCTCGCGATTGCGTTCGTAGACCGGCAGCGCGCCGACATCGAGGATCGCCTGCTCGAACTGCTGCTGGTCGTCGGGGTGCTCGATCCGGATCGCCAGGAAGCCTTCCTTCTTGCTGCGCTCGCTGACGTGCTTGGCCCCGGAGCGCAGGTTGTCCTCGGTCAGGACGGTGGCCACGATGCGTTGCAGGGCATCGTCGCGTTGCTCGGGCACCAGCGAGCGCCAGCGCGCATAGCCGTCGCGCCGCAGCGCCTTGACCTTGGCCGGGGTGACCCGCAGCCGCGAGGCGACGGCGAAGTTGGATTCGCCGCGGCCGATGCCGCCATCGCGTTCCAGCAGCACGAAGATCAGCAGTTCCAGGTCGCGCTTGGTCAGCGACTGGAAGCCCTGCAGCAGGGTCAGGCGCAGGAATTCGTTGGCGAACCCGGCCGGGTCCTTGAGCTCTATCGGTTGCATGGCATGGGTCCTCAGCGGAAACCTAGAGTGCCACGACGCGGTTGCAGCGGCTGAGACCTCAGCGGGCCAGCGCCCAGGCGGCCAGCACGAAGGCCAGGATTGCGACGGTGGTCGCAACCGTGGCCAGCTGGCTGGCGCGTCGCAGCCGTCGTTCGGCGAGGTCCGCGCCGGCCTGCAGGACCTCGATGGTCTTCTGCATGTCGGTGGCCAGCTTCCTGATCGAATCCGCGTTCTGCGTGGCCGCGTCCTGCAGCTCGGCGATCTGCCCGCCGATCACGTCCATGCGCAACTGGTGGCCGTTGTCCGCCGGCGGCGTGCGGGTGAAGAGCGGGCGCGCCAGGCGCAGGATCTCCGGCAGGGAGGAAGCGGCGATGGCGACCCAGCTCGCGGCCACCGGCTCAGGCCTTCTTGAGGAAGCAGGTCTTCAGCACCAGGTCCCGGATCTTCTCGACCTTGCACTCGATTTCCTCTTCGTCGTCGGTCAGGTGGATGCCCTTGATCAGGGTGCCGCGCTTGATCGTCAGCGAGGTCCCCTTGACCTTGAGGTCCTTGATCACGGTGACCGAATCGCCCTCGGCGAGCGGTGTGCCATTGCTGTCTCGTACGTTCATTGGAATGTCCTTGGAATTGTCGCTCGTCGTAGGAGCTGCGTAAGCTGCGACCGGATGCATTCCATCGTTGGAAATATTCCGAAGAGGGAGGATCCACGATCACAGCTTACGCAGCTCCTACACGAAAGCCGGCTATCGCCGGATGGTGCTGGCGAAAACGGTGATTTCCTCGCGGTCGTGGTACAGCTGCCTGGCGCGGACCAGGACCGGCCTGCCCGCCTGTTCGGCGAACAGGTCCAGGCACAGCCGGGTCTCGTCCCAGCGCTTCTTCATCGGCAGCTTGAGGTTGAACACCGCGTGCCTGCACCAGCCTTCGCGGAACCAGGTGGCCATGCGTTCGGCCACGCGCCGCGGTTGCTCGACCATGTCGCAGACCATCCAGTCCAGCGCTTGGGAGGGCTTCCACTGGAAACCATCGGCGCGCAGGTGCTCGACCAGTCCACTGTCCATCACGTTCTGCCTCAGCGGCCCGTTGTCGACGCTGGTCACGCGCAGGTGGTGGCGGGTGAGGATCCAGGTCCAGCCGCCGGGCGCGGCGCCCAGGTCGGCGGCGGTCATGCCGGCCTGGAGCAGGGCCTCGCGTTCGCCCTCGTCCAGCAAGGTGAGCAGCGCCTCCTCCAGCTTCAGCGCGGAACGCGAGGGGGCATCGGGCAGCAGCTTCAGTCGCGGGATGCCCAGGGGCCAGGGCGAGGCATCGGCCGGATCGGCCAGGCACAGGAACGCATGGTCGCCGTCGACGAAGACCACGTGCAACCGCGGCAGGCGCGCGTTCTCCTTGTCGGTCAACAGTCCGGCCTTGCGCAACGCCGGGCGCAGGGCATTGCCGAAGCTGCGCGCCAGTCCGGCCAGCGGCTTGGCGACGTCCGAGTCCGGATGCTCGACCCACAGGTCGCCGAACCTGGCCTGCCCGGCGAGCGCGGCCAGCATGGGGCTGATGCGGTCCTTCGGGTCCAGATGGTCGAGCTCGGCCACCAGCAGCAGTTTCTGCCGCGCGTAGATCAGCTCGCGCCAGGGCAGGGCACGTGACAACCCGGCCGCGTCTTCGCACATGAAGAGGACGAAGGCGCTGTTGCGTTCGGTGCGCGCGTAACCGGGGAAACCGGCCAGTGCCGCGCGCTCGCCCAGCTCGGCGGCCAGTTCCGGCTCGAACCCCTGCCGGCAATAGCACAGCAAGCCGGTCATGCCGAAGCCGTCAATAACGATCGCCGCCGCGCTCGCCGTAGGCGCGCAGCACCGCACGCGCCGCATCGCGGTGCAGGTCGCGGACCACTTCGATGCCGCGCTTGTTCAACTCGCCGACCCAGTCGGCCGGCAGCGGGCCTTCATCGAACTCGGTCAGCTCCATCACGTCCTCGGCGCGCGCCCCTATCAGCAGGCGGTCGATGCCGGCCCACACCGTGGCGCCGTAGCATTGGCAGCAGGGTTGCGAGGAAGTGGCGAGGGTCACGATGCCGCCGACGCGCTCGTTCAGGCGTGCGGTCTGCAGGCGTTGCTGGGCCAGCATGTAGGCCATGTTCTCGGCGTGGGCCAGCGACGTGTTCTGCGGCAGCACCCGGTTGACGCCGACGGCGATGATGCGGTCGTCCGGCCCGAACACGACCGCACCGAACGGCCCGCCGGTGCCGGCTTCGGTATTGATCCGCGACAGTTCGATCGCCAGGGCTACCTTGTCCTGGTCGGTCGGGTGCGCGCCCGTCGCATCGACCCTTTCATGGACCCACGCCGGCAGCGTCAGGTGGACCTGCGCGTAGAGCATCAGCGCACCGGCTCGGCGGGATCGGAGGAAGGCGTCGGGTTGGCCGGGCCGGCGGAAACGCACTGGCCGTTGTCGCACTGGCAGGCGGTGACTTCCTGGAAGCCGCAGATGCCAACCATCCCTTTCGACTTGCACTGGGCCTGCACGGCCGCCGGATCGGTCGGGCTGTCCTTGTTGACGCAGGCCGGCATGGTGCCGCAGCAACTGCCGACGTCCTTGACCGCGCAATCGGCACTGGTGGCGCAGCGGGTGACGACGGTCGCAGGGGAGGCCGGCGCGGGTGTGGCGGGTGACGGTGCCGGTGCCGGTG
>SEHC01000154.1 GCA_004173415.1 Lysobacteraceae bacterium | reverse complement strand
ACGATGTGGCCGCGATAACCCGGGTCGGCCTGGGCCGCGGCCAGCATCAGGGGAGTGAAGGCGCGCACGCCGTGGATGACGCCCCACAGGTTCACCCCCAGCGACCACTCCCAGTCGCGTACGCTGCTCTCCCAGATCAGCCCGGCGGTGCCGATGCCGGCATTGTTGAACAGCAGGTGCACCGCGCCGAAGTTGTGCATCGTGGTTGCCGCCAGGGCTTCGACCTGTGCGCCATCGGACACGTCCACCACCTGCGCCACGACCTCGGCCCCTTGCGCGGCCAGTTCGCTGCGCGTCTGTTCCAGCGCATCGGCCTGGATGTCGGCGAGCACCAGCTTCATTCCCAGCGAGGCGCCGATGCGCGCGAACTCGCGACCGAAGCCGGATCCCGCGCCGGTGATCACCGCGACCTTGCCCTTGAAATCGTCCATCGAGCCCTCCCAGGCCATGCCTTCGCTCAGACCGCGCTGTAGCCGCCGTCGACGGCCAGGATCTGGCCGGTGATGTGCTTGCCCGCATCGGAGGCGAACAGCAACGCGGCGCCCTTGAGGTCTTCGTCGTCGCCCAGGCGTTGCAGCGGGGAGTTGCCGATCAGCGCCTCTTCGCCCAGGGTCTTGATCAGCACGTTGGACATCTTCGACGGGAAGAAACCCGGCGCCAGGGCGTTGACGGTGATGCCATGCCTGCCCCACTCGCCAGCCAGGGTGCGGGTGAAATTAACCAGCGCGCCCTTGCTGGTGTTGTAGGCGATGGTCTGCATGGCCCCGGGCGGATTGCCGCGCAATCCGGCGATCGAGGCGATGTTGAGGATGCGGCCGTACCTGCGCGGGATCATCGAGCGCTTGCCGATCTTCTGGGTCAGCAGGAACAGGCCGCGGATGTTGAGGTCGAAGACCTTGTCCCAGGCTTCGGCCGGGTAGTCCTCGGCCGGCGCGCCCCAGCTGGCCCCGGCGTTGTTGACCAGGATGTCGACGTGGCCGAGCTTTTCCAGCGCCGCATCGGCCAGGGCCTGGATGTCGGCGCCCCGGGAGCCATCGGCCGCGACCCAGTCCACCTCGTAGCCGAGCTTCTGCAGGTGCGCCTGCGCCTGCTGCAATTCGTCTGCCTTGCGCGCGGACAGGACCAGCCTGGCGCCCTGGCTGCCCAGCGCCTCGGCCATCTGCAGGCCAAGGCCGCGCGAGCCGCCGGTGATCAGCGCGGTCCTGCCGCTGAGGTCGAAAAGGTTCTTGCCGGTCATTGCGTGTTCCCGTGGTGGTGGTTGGCGATCAGAAGAATGCGTCCCGCATGTCCAGCGTGGTCCGGTCCAGGCTGGCGAGCAGGTCGAGTTGCGAATCGACTTTCGGCAGTTCCCAGCGGAAGAAGTATCCCGCTGCGCTGCGCTTTCCTTCGTAGAAATCGCCCTGCCTGCCGTCGGCGGCCAGCGCCTGCTCCAGCCAGATCCAGGCCAGGGTGATATGGCCGAATGCCTCCAGGTACAGGCTGGAATTGGCCAGGGTCAGCTGCGGGTCGCTGGCCGACCATAGCGTGCGGGTGACCTGGGCCAGCTTGCCGAAGCGGCTCTCCAGCGCTTCGGCGAACCCGGCCAGGGTTTCATGCGCATGGGCCTTGCCGACCGTATGCGCCACCCGACCGGCGTACAGCTTGAATGCGGCCCCGTCCTCCATCACCACCTTGCGACCCAGCAGGTCCAGCCCCTGGATGCCGTGGGTGCCTTCGTGGATCGGGTTGAGCCGGTTGTCGCGGTAGAACTGCTCGACCTTGTAGTCGCGGGTGTAGCCGTATCCGCCATGCACCTGGATGGCCAGGTCGTTGGCCGCCAGGCACCATTGCGCCGGCCAGCTCTTGGCGATCGGGGTCAGGATGTCCAGCAGCAGGTTGAGCCGCAGGCGCGCGGCGTCATCGGCGGCAAGGGCCGCCTGGTCCACCAGCCTGGCGCAGTAGAGGTTCAGGGCAAGCCCACCTTCCACGTACGCCTTCTGCGCCAGCAGCATGCGCTTGACGTCGGCATGGCCGATGATCGGCGCCTGCGGACTCGCCGGATCCCTGCCCGCGGCGCCGGCCAGGCGGCCCTGCGGCCGCTGCCGCGCATAGGCCAGCGAATGCAGGTAACCGGTATAACCCAGCGCCACTGCGCCCAGGCCAACGCCGATGCGCGCCTCGTTCATCATGTGGAACATGCAGGCCAGTCCCTGGTGCGGCTGTCCGACCAGATAGCCGATGGCGCCGGCCTTTCCCTGCGGCCGATGCGGGTTGCCTTCGCCGAAGTTCAGCAGGCAGTTGACCGTGCCGCGATAGCCCATCTTGTGGTTGATCCCGGCCAGCTGCACGTCGTTGCGTTCGCCCAGGCTGCCGTCCTCGTTGACCAGGAACTTCGGCACCAGCAGCAACGAGATTCCCCTTACGCCCGGGATCAGTTTGCCGTCGGGCCCGGGGATCTTGGCCAGGACCAGGTGCACGATGTTTTCCGCCAGTTCGTGGTCGCCGCCGGAGATCCACATCTTGTTGCCGCTGACCCGGTAGCATGGGCCGAACGCCGACTCGCCCTCGTAGTCCGCGCGGGTGGTGATGTCCGACAGCGACGAACCGGCCTGCGGTTCGGACAGGCACATGGTGCCGAAGAAGCGGCCTTCCAGCTCGGGCTTCACGAATGCGTCGATCTGGGCCTGGCTGCCGTGCGACAGCAGCAGGCTGGCGTTGCCCATGGTCAGCATCGGGTAGGCGCTGGTGCCGATGTTGGCGGCGAGCAGGTAGGCCATGCCCGCCTTCTCCACCACCAGCGGCAGCTGCATGCCGCCGAGGTCGTAGTCGCGGGTCCCGGCCAGCAACCCGGCCCCGGCGAAGGCCTGCAACGCCTCCTTCACCCCGTCGACCAGGGCCACGCGCCCGTCTTCGATCCGCGGCTCGTGCTGGTCGGCCTTCTGGTTGTGCGGCGCGAACCTCTCCGTGGCGATGCGTTCGCAGGTGTCGAGCACCGCGTCGAAGGTTTCGCGGCCGTGGTCGGCGTGGCGCCCGGCCGTGGTCAGCGCAAGCACGTCCAGCCATTCGTACAGCAGGAATTCCAGGTCACGGCGCGAGAGCAGCAGCGAGTCCATCGCCGGCCTCAGCCGATTTCGAACAGGCCGGCGGCACCCTGGCCGCCGCCGATGCACAGGGTGACCACGGCGTACTTCACCCCGCGGCGCCTGCCCTCGATCAGTGCATGACCGACCAGGCGCGCGCCACTGACGCCGTAGGGGTGGCCGACGGCGATCGCGCCGCCGTTGACGTTGAGGCGCTCGGCCGGGATGCCCAGCGTGTCCATGCAATACAGCACCTGCACCGCGAAGGCCTCGTTCAATTCCCACAGGCCGATGTCCTCCACCCGCAGGCCGGCGCGCTTGAGCAGTTTCGGCACCGCGAACACCGGGCCGATGCCCATTTCATCGGGCTCGCAACCGGCCACGGCGAAGCCGCGGAAAATCCCCAGCGGCTCGAGGTTGCGCTGTTCGGCCAGCTTGCGGTCCATCACCACCGCGGCCGAGGCGCCATCGGAGAACTGGCTGGCGTTGCCGGCCGAGATCACCCCACCCGGCATCGCGCTGCGGATCTTCGACACGCCTTCGTAGGTGGTGTCGGCGCGGATACCCTCGTCTGCGCCGAGGGTGATTTCCCTGCTCGACAGGGCCCGCGTCTGCGGGTCGGCGACGCCGGCCAGTACGGTGATCGGCACGATCTCGGCGTCGAACCTGCCGGCGGCGGCTGCCGCGGCCGCCCGCTGCTGGCTCTGGGCGCCGTAGTGATCCTGGCGCTCGCGCGAAATGCCGTAGCGCCTGGCGACGGTTTCGGCGGTGCGCAGCATCGGCCAGTACAGTTCCGGCTTGTGCTGCTGCAGCCAGCCTTCGGCCAGCATGTGCTGGTTCATGTACGGCTGCACGCAGGAAATGCTTTCCACCCCGCCGGCGACGTGGATGTCGCCTTCCCCGGCGATGACACGCTGGGCAGCGGTGGCGATGGCCTGCAGGCCGGAGGAGCAGAAACGGTTGACGGTCGCTCCCGGCACGCTCACTGGCAGCCCGGCACGCAGCGCGCATTGCCGCGCGATGTTGACCCCGGTCGCGCCTTCGGGATTGGCGCAGCCCATCAGCACATCTTCGACCTCGCCCGGATCGACGCCGGCGCGGGACACGGCGTACTGCACGACATGCCCCCCCAGGGTCGCGCCATGGGTCATGTTGAAGGCGCCCTTCCAGCTCTTGGCCAGGCCGGTGCGCGCGGTGGAAACGATGACGGCTTCTTTCACGATGCTTTCCCGTTCGTGGTTCGTGGGCTCAATTGAAAGTCCTGCCGGCGTCTGCCAACTGCACCAGCAGTGGTGCCGGTTCCCAGGCCGCGCCTTCATGGCCACGGGCGTAGCGCCGCATGGCCGCCAGCACGTTGTACAGGCCGACGCTGTCGGCATGGAACATGGGGCCGCCGCGCCACAGCGGGAAGCCATAGCCGGCGAGGTAGACGACGTCGATGTCCGAGGCCTTGGCGGCGATGCCTTCCTCGAGGATCCGCGCGCCCTCGTTGACCAGGGCGTAGACCAGGCGCTCGACGATTTCCTGGTCGCTGATCTGCCTGCGGGTGATGCCGAGTCCGGCCGAGTGCCGTGCGATCAGTTCGTCCACGACCGGCGAGGGATGCGCGCTGCGGTCGCCGGGCCGGTAGTCGTACCAGCCAGCCCCGGTCTTCTGACCGTAGCGACCCAGTTCGCAGACCAGGTCGGCGGTGCGCGAGTAGGTCATCTGCGGCTTCTCCACGTAGCGGCGCTTGCGGATCGCCCAGCCGATGTCGTTGCCGGCCAGGTCGCCCATGCGGAACGGGCCCATGGCGAAGCCGAAGTTCTCCATGGCCTGGTCCACCTGCTGAGGCAGGGCGCCCTCGTCGAGCAGGAAACCCGCCTGACGGCTGTACTGCTCGATCATGCGGTTGCCGATGAAGCCATCGCAGACGCCGGACACCACCGCGGTCTTGCCGATCTTCCTGGCCAGCGCCATCACCGTGGCCAGCACCTCGCGGCTGGTCGCCCTGCCGCGCACCACTTCCAGCAGCTTCATCACGTTGGCCGGGCTGAAGAAATGCATGCCCAGCACATCCTGGGGGCGACTCGTGAAACCGGCGATGCGGTCCACGTCCAGGGTCGAAGTGTTGCTGGCCAGGATGGCGCCGGCCTTGGCCACCGCATCGAGCCGGGTGAACACCGCCTCCTTGACCGCGTATTCCTCGAACACCGCCTCGACGATCAGGTCGGCATCGCCCAGCGCCGCGTAATCCAGCGTGGGCGTGACCAGGCAGCCCCGCGTTGAGGAAGTTCATGCTGATGCCGCCGCCCATGGTCCCGGCGCCGATCACGCCCACCCGGCGGATCTCGCGCAGGACCACGTCGTTGCCGATGTCGGCGACCTTGCCCGCGGCGCGCTCGCTGAAGAAGGCGTGGCGCAGGGCCTTGGACTCGGAGGTGTTGATCAGCACGCCGAACGCGTCCCGCTCAGCCACGATGCCCTGGTCGAAGGGCTGGCTGACCGCGGCTTCGAGCGCATCCAGGCATTTCAGCGGCGCCGGGTAATGGGCCGAGGCCGCGGTCACCGCGGTCCGCGCGAAGCCGAGGAAGCCTTCGGCATTGGGATGTTCGATCTTCCAGTCGCGCACCCGTGCCAACGGCTCGCCCCTTCCGGCCACCTCGCCCGCCAGCGCCACGGCCGCGCCCAGGGTCTCGGTTTCGACCACCTGGTCGAACAGCCGGGTGTGGGCCAGCTTGCCTGCCGTCACCGGCTCGCCCGAAACGATCATGTTGGCCGCCACTTCCAGTCCGACTGCACGCGGGAAGCGCTGGGTGCCGCCGGCACCCGGCAGCAGGCCCAGCTTCACTTCCGGCAAGCCGATCTGCGCCCGCCGGTCGGCAACGCGATGGTTCATGCCCAGGGCCAGTTCCAGCCCGCCACCGAGGGCCAGGCCTTCGATCGCGGCCACGACCGGCTTGCTGCTGGCTTCGAACGCGGCGATCACGGTCGGCAGGGTGGGCTCCTGCATTGCCTGCGGCGTGTTGAATTCGCGTATGTCGGCGCCGCCGGAGAACGCGCGCGGACCTCCGCCGACCACGATGGCGCGGACGGCGTCGTCGTCCAGCGCCAGCGCCAGCGATTCCACCAGGCCGCGACGGGTACCTAGGCCCAGGCCGTTGACCGGCGGGTTGTCGAGGGTAAGCACTGCAATGCCGTCGCGGACTTCGTATTTCACTGACATCTTGGGTTCCCGGATGAAGGTGCGGATTGCCTGGCTGCGGTCATGGCCTGCCGGCTAGCAGGCCGGAAGCTTGTCCGGCACGGCGTGTTTCGTCGATGGCGGCGTGGGGTTCATGAGCGCTGCGCCCTCTGCGCGAAGGACCAGCCGAGCTCGGCCAGAGGCCGGGCCTGGCGACCGTACTCGGCTGCCTGGATGCTGCTGGCGGTGCCCTCTTCCACGCGCTTGGCGATGCCTTGCAGGATCGCCGCGATCCGGAACAGGTTGTAGGCCAGGTAGAAATCCCAGTCCCCGGCCACCGGCCGCCCGCTGCGTTGCTCATAGGCGCGGACATATTCCGATTCGCCCGGGATGCCCAGGGCGGCTAGGTCCTGCCCGGCCAGGCCGCGCATCACTCCGCCGGGCGTGATGTGCCAGCTCATCAGGTGATAGGCGAAATCGGCAAGCGGATGCCCCAGCGTGGACAGTTCCCAGTCGATCACCGCCAGGATCCGGGGCTCGGTCGGATGGAAGATGACGTTGTCGATGCGGTAATCGCCATGCACCAGCGACACGCGTGGATCGTCTTCGTGCGGGATATGCAGCGGGAGCCAGGCGATCAACCGGTCCATTGCGTCGATGCCGCCGGTTTCGCTGGCCTGGTACTGGCGCGTCCAGCGGTCGATCTGGCGGGAGAAGTAATTGCCGGCCTTGCCATAGTCGGCCAGGCCAAGCGCAGCGAAATCGATGCCGTGCAGGTCGGCGATCACCCGGTTGAGCTCGTCGTAGATCGCCGAACGCTCGCCCGCCTGCATGCCCGGCAGTGACTGGTCCCAGAAGATCCGGCCCTCGACGAAGTCCATCACGTAGAACGCGCGGCCGATCACCGATTCGTCCTCGCACAGGCAATGCATCCTGGCTACCGGCACGGCACTGCCCGCCAACCCGGACTGCAGGCGGAACTCGCGTTCCACCGCGTGCGCCGACGGCAGCAACTGCGCGACCGGGGCCGGCTTGGAACGCATCACGTACTGCCGGTCCGGCGTCGACAACAGGTAAGTGGGATTGGACTGGCCGCCTTTGAAGCGACTGACCTCGACCGGGCCCTTGAAGCCGTCGATGTGGGCGGCCAGGTAGGACTCCAGCGCGATCCGGTCGAAGGGCTCGCCTGCCACGTCGCGCAGTGGCGCCGACGCGCTCATGCGGCCACCGCCCGCAAACGTCCGTCGCTGAGCTCGGGTACCACGTCGAGCACGTCCAGCCGGGTCGCGCATTCGACTTCGTGGCGAAGGTCATGGGCCAGCATCAGCCGGCCGACCCGCGAAGCGCGCAGCGCGGTTCCCGCATCGCAACCGCGATACAGCAGCAGTGCCGCCAGGGCCGCGTCGGTCAGCGAATAGCCGCCGCTGCGTTCGAAATGCGAGGCCAGATGCCCCGCGCCGTAGAAGTCCTCCAGGTTGAACCGGTCCAGCGAACCCGAGCAGACCAGCAGCACCGAGGCGTCCGGGTGGTTGCGCACGACGTGGGCCACCAGCGCGGCGCCGTTCAACAGCGCGCCGGCGTAGACGTGCGCTGCGTCGGCCGCGTCCTGCAGGGCGACCGTGCCATTGGTGGTCGCATAGACCAGAGTGGCACCGTCGAGGCCGTCTTCGGCCAGCGCCAACGGCGTGGCTGCGCCGAACCCCGGCAGGCTGCCAGCCAGGTATTCGCCCGCCAGCATCGGCGCTTCCAGCGTGGCGGCGATGCGCAGCGCATCGTCGACGCCGCGCGCCGGCCAGATGCAGGCGATGCCCTGGCCGAAGGCGTGGACGATGGTCGAAGTAGCGAACAACACGTCCAGCACGATCACCACCTTGCCGGCGAGGCGGGCGCGATCCAGCTCTTCCTTCTTCAGCAGTACATGCAGCTTGGGCATATCGCCTCGGAACGTGTTTCGTATGATGGAACTTAGTTTCTTTATGAGCTTCATCCTAACCAGCCCAAGCGGCTTCGACAAGATGATCGCGAAGCGGTGGTGCGTCTTGCGGGCATGCCGGCGCGGGCATAGGATGGAGAAATACGCCGGAACACTGTTCCGCATCATGAAACTAAGCGCCCACGCGGGCCGGAGTGTGCATGGACTTTTCCTACACCGCCAAGGTCGAGGCGCTGCGCCTGCAACTGCTCGCCTTCTTCGACCGCCACGTCTATCCCAACGAATCACGGTACGAACAGGAGGTCCAGGCCAACCGCGCCGGCGGCGATCCGTGGCGTCCGACCGGCGTGGTCGAGGAACTCAAGGCCCACGCCCGCGACGCAGGCCTGTGGAACCTGTTCCTGCCGCAGTCGGTGCGCGCGCCGCAGGGCCTGTCCAACCTGGAATACGCGCCGCTGTGCGAAATCATGGGCCGGGTGCCGTGGGCGGC
>SEHC01000153.1 GCA_004173415.1 Lysobacteraceae bacterium | reverse complement strand
GTGCTGGATCCGTTGCGCTGCTACATGCGCATCGCCAGCGGCGGCTTCGGCATGCACTACAAAGGCAGGAAGATCGCCGGCTACGACGCCGTGATCCCGCGGATCGGCGCGTCCATCACGCGTTACGGCACTGCGGTCCTGCGCCAGTTCGAACTCATGGGCAGCGACACCCCCAACCCCTCCGACGCGATCCTGCGCGCCCGCGACAAGCTGCGTGCGCACCAGTTGCTGGCGGCCCAGGGCATCGGCATGCCGGTGACCGTGTTCGGCGACAATCCGGACGACACCTCGGACCTGCTGTCGATGCTGGGTCCGCCGCCGCACGTGATCAAGCTCAACGAGGGCACCCAGGGCGCCGGGGTGATGCTTACCGAAAAACCGTCGGCCTCGCGCGGGGTGATCGAGGCCCTGCGCGGCCTGTACGCCAATTTCGTGGTCCAGGAATTCATCGGCGAAGCCCAGGGCGCCGACCTGCGTTGCCTGGTGGTTGGCGACCGGGTCGTTGCCTCGATGCGGCGGCAGGCCCCCGAAGGCGACTTCCGCTCCAACCTGCACCGGGGCGGGGTGGCCGAGCGCGTGGAGGCCAGCCAGGACGAAAAGCAGGTCGCCCTGCATGCCGCGCGTGCGCTGGGCTTGGGCGTGGCCGGCGTGGACCTGATCCGGGCCCATCGCGGACCGCTGGTGCTGGAGGTCAACTCGACCCCGGGACTGGAGGGCATAGAGCAGGCCTGCGAAGTTGACGTGGCCGGGGCCATCGTGGATTTCATCGCTTCCCGACAGAAAATAGTTGAAAATCAATAAGATGAAATGTGAAGGCGAGGCTGAACGGTCCTTCCCCCAGGTTTTAACGGCCGTTTAATCGGACCCCGAGTAGCTTTGCCCGACCGCAACTCCGTGCTCCAACGTCAGTGGACAGCGGCGGACGGCATTACGGTAATCGGGTAACTTTTGACCCAGGCGGGCACGGCCCGCCTGGGTCTTTTTATGCGGCCCGTGCTGCGGTCGCCGCGCTTTCCGGGACTCGTTCGCCGGCGGATGGCGGGGGCCGGGACGGATCGCGGGGCCGGTCCGGCTCGCGCCCGGGTGCGGTTATATTCCGTCTGGCCGCCCGCAGGGGTCGCGTCTGGCGGCAGCTATCCAATTTCAACCCGTTGGGGGTTTTGCATGAACAAGCTGGTCCTGTTTTCGGTGCTGTGGATGGCGGCGTCGGTAGCCCAGGCAAGCATCGACTCCCGGTCCGCCAGCAGGGCGGAAAAAACCGCCGTTGACGTCACCGCATCGTTCGCCGGACAGTACAAGGCCATCGAGGCCGACCTGGCCGATGGCCAGACGTATCGCGAGATCAGCCCCAAGGACCGCGAAGCGGTCCGCGGCGCGTTGCAGCGGATTTCCACGGCGCTGGCACGGGCCGGCAGCGTCGAGGCGCTGTCGGCTACGGACAAGGCGGCGGTGTTCAACGACCAGGAAATGGCCAACAACCTCCTCACCCGCGCCGGCGCAGACAGCCTGCTGGTCTGCAAGCGCGAGAAGCAGGTGGGTTCGCACCGCACCACCACCCAGTGCAGCACCGTCGCCGAACGTCGCCGTGCCCATGAACAGTCCGAAAAGGCCTTGCGCGAGAACCAGCGCTTCGCCTGTGGCACCAACGGATGCCTGCCGCGTGGCGGATGACGGCCGGTAACGGCGCCACCCACGCCGCGGTATCCCATACCATCGCAATCCGGCGCCGGCCCAGGCCGGCTGCCAACCCCGACACCTGACCGGAGATTACGAATGCGAAAGATTGCCCTGATGTTGCTGATGATGGCCGCGACCTCCGCTGCCCATGCCTCGATCGACTCCAAGTCAGCCCCGGGGGCGGAACGGACGGCCGTCGACGTCACCGCGTCGTTCGCCGAACAGTACAAGGTGATCGAGGCCGACCTGGCCGACGGAGAGACCTACAGCGAGATCAGCCAGAAGGACCGTGAAGTGGTCCGGGGCGCGCTGCAGCGCATTTCCACGGCGCTGGCCCAGGCCGGCGGCATCGGCGCGATGTCGGCCACGGAGAAAGCCGCGGTGTTCAACGACCAGGAAGTGGCCAACAACATCCTTACCCGGGCCGGCGCCGACAGCCTGCTGGTATGCAAGCGCGAGAAGAAGGTGGGTTCGCACCGCACTACCACTCAGTGCGCTACCGTAGCCGAACGTCGCCGCGCCGCCGAGCAGTCGGAAAAGGCGCTGCGTGAAAACCAACGTATTCAAATGCCCGCCTCGGGCTGAAATGGAGAACCAATGCGCATCCTGGTCATAGAAGACAACAGCGACATCGCGGCCAACCTCGGCGACTACCTCGAGGACCGCGGCCACACCGTGGATTTCGCCGCCGACGGCGTGACCGGGCTGCACCTGGCGGTGGTGCATGATTTCGATGCGATCGTGCTGGACCTCAACCTGCCCGGCATGGACGGCCTCGAGGTCTGCCGCAAGCTCCGCAACGAAGCGCGCAAGCAGACCCCGGTGCTGATGCTGACCGCGCGCGATACCCTGGACAACAAGCTGGCCGGGTTCGATTCGGGCGCCGACGACTACCTGATCAAGCCGTTCGCCTTGCAGGAAGTGGAGGTCCGCCTGAACGCGCTTTCGCGGCGCGGCAAGGGCGTGCAGACGCGGGTCCTGGAAGTGGGCGAGCTGGAGTACAACCTGGATACCCTGGAAGTCCGCCGCCAGGGCAAGCTCCTGCAGCTCAACCCCACCGCACTGAAGATCCTGCAGGCGCTGATGGAGGCGTCACCGGCGGTGGTCACGCGCCAGGAACTGGAAACCCGCGTATGGGGCGAGGAGCTGCCCGATTCCGATTCGCTGCGCGTGCACATCCACGGGCTGCGCGCGGTGGTCGACAAGCCCTTCGATACGCCCTTCATCCAGACCCGCCACGGAATCGGCTACCGGATAGCGGCACCGGATGCCTAAGCCCGAAAACGTTGCCCGGCCAACGGGCAACTCCCATCGCAGCTACCGCCGGCGGCTGCGCAGCCGCATCGTGCTTTCGTTCGTCCTGCTGGGCTTCGGCCTGACCGTGCTGTTCGCCTTCGCCGCGGTATGGGCCAGCAAGTACATCGAGAACCAGCTGGTCGACGACGTCATGACCCGCAACATCGACGAGTACATGCGTTCGCACCAGCAGAATCCCGACGCCAAGCCTACCCTGGCGGTCGACCAGATGTACGGCCGGGTGGTCAATCCCAACGACCCGGCGGCGATGGCGCGGCTGGCGGTGGACTATCCGGAATGGGTCGGCATGCCCGAGGGCATCGCCAGCTACAACGGAACCGACGAGAACAACAAGCCGCTCTCCTACAAGGTGGCGGTGCGCAAGACGCCGAACGCGTGGTACTTCCTGGCCTACGACACGCTGCGCGCGCAGACCGCGCAGCGGCGCCTGGTCTGGTGGCTGGTGCTGGCGGTGACCGTGTTCGTGATCCTGTCGCTGGTGCTCGGCTGGTGGTCGGCTTCCAAGGTGATGAGCCCGGTGTCGGACCTGGCCCGGCGCCTGCGCTCGTATCGCGGCAGCAGCGACCCCAAGCCGCTGGCGCCGAACTTTCCCGACGACGAGGTCGGACAGCTGGCCGAAGCGCTGGACGATTATTCAGCGCGCCTGACCCGGGTGGTGCAGCGCGACCGCGAGTTCAACGCCGACGTCAGCCATGAGCTGCGCACCCCCCTGGCGGTCATCCGCGGGGCCACCGAACTGCTGTTGAACCAGCCCGGCCTCGACGACAAGGTCGAACAGCGCCTGCTGCGCATCCAGCGGGCCGAGCAGCAGTGCACCGACCTGATCGGTTCGCTGCTGCTGCTGTCGCGCAACGAGCGCGGCCAGGGCAACACCCTGGTGGGGCGGGTCGCCGAGCAGTTGCTCGATGCCCATCGCGCGCAGCTGGGCAGCAAGCCACTGCTGCTGCGCATGGAAGGCGAGAGCGGGCTGACCGTGGACGCGCCCGAATCGGCGGTCTCGGTGGCGTTGGGCAACCTGATCGGCAATGCGGTGAAGTACACCCTGGAAGGCGAAGTGCTGGTGCGCCTGCGCGCCGACAGCGTCGAGGTGATCGACTCCGGCCCGGGCCTGAGCACCGAGGACGCGGAACACCTGTTCAAGCGCGGCTACCGCGGCACCCATGCCAGCCATTCCCAGGGCGGCGGCATCGGCCTGTCCATCGTCAGCCGGCTTTGCGAACTCTACGGCTGGCAGGTCGGGGTGCAGCCCGGCGCACAGCGTGGCGTGGTGGCAACGCTGCGCTTCAACGACACCTGACCGGACCTGGCGCGAGCGCGGCGCCACCGGCGCTCACAGGTAGTCCAGCCAGCCCCGCCGGTCCTCCGTCCGGCCATCGAACAGGCCGAAGAACAGGTCCTGGATCCTGCGCGTCACCGGCCCCGGCTTGCCGTCGCCGACCGCCTTGCCGTCGACCGAGCGCAACGGGGTGATTTCCGCGGCGGTCCCGCACATGAACAGTTCGTCGCACAGGTACAGGTACTCGCGCGGGATATCGCGCTCGACCACTTCGATGCCGTGGTCGCGGGCCAGGTGGATGATCGAGTTGCGGGTGATGCCGGCCAGCAGCGAGGCGCTGGCCGGGGTGGTGTGGAGCGCGCCTTCGAAGACCAGGAACAGGTTCTCGCCGGCGCCTTCGCTGAGCAGGCCGGTGGAAGCCAGGGCGATGCCCTCGCCATAGCCGTGGCGGCGCGCCTCGCGCGTGACCAGCTGCCCGGAGAGATAGTTGCCCCCGGCCTTGGCCCCGGCGGGCAGGGTATTGGGGGCGACGCGTTGCCAGCTGGAAACGCAGGCGTCGATGCCTTTCTCCATGCCGTCGGCGCCGAGGTAGTTGCCGAACTCCATCGCCGCGATGGCCACGTCGATCGGCGTTTCGGCCGCGATGCCGATACCGCCATAGCCGCGGAACACGACCGGGCGCAGGTAGGCCTTGGCCAGGCCATTGACGCGGACGATCTCGCGGCAGGCGGCGTTGATCTGGTCAAGCGTGTAGGGAATGTCGATGTCGTAGATGCGGGCCGACTGGAACAGGCGCCGGTTGTGGTCGTGCAGGCGGAAGATCGCCGTGCCGGCCGGGGTCTGGTAGGCGCGGATGCCTTCGAATACCGACGAGCCGTAATGGATCGCATGGGCCATGACGTGGGTGGTGGCCTCGGCCCAGGGCTTGATGATGCCGTTGTGCCAGATCTTCTCGGGAAACTGCATGGCGGGACTCCTGGGGATTCGCGCTTTCATTGTGCCAGCGTTGGGCGCCCGCCTGCGCCACGCATGGTCAGAGGCTGATCCAGAAGCAGTTGTAACTCCGGTAGCCATCGCTGTTGTCGTCGATCACCACGCCGTTTTCGTCGGTGATCGGCGGGGGTCGCGGATGCACCGGCGCGATGTCCACCAGCGGCCGCTCCACGATCGCTTCGAGACGGTCGAGGATGCGGTTCGCGGAAGAATTGGATACTCCGGCCCACTGGTAGACGCTGGCCAGGCGGTTGACGTCCCTGTTCTCGATCGCCGCCGTGATCTGGTAGACCAGGTCGCTGAGCGTGCGCGAGCAGCCGCTGCGGTAGATGCCCGAGGAGCGAAGGGCGCGAGTGCCGTCGACGCGCGGCAGCCGGTCCATGGCTCCGATGTCCTCGCAGCGCCGGTCGGTGTAGACCGTCTGCCCCTGCATGGTGCTGCAGCGCTGGATCTTCTGGGCCAGGGCCGGGGACACGGCAAGAGGGAAAGCCGCCAGGCAAAGGACGCAAAGCAGGGCTGCGGTTCGGGGAAGCGGCATCGTCGGCCAGACTAACCGTGGCGCCGCACGATGGGAAGCGCGGGGCCACGCCGCATGAGTGATCCTGCGGGAATTCCTGCGCGTCGTTGCGATCAGATGCGGGCGAAGTAGCAGCCCGAGTAGCGCATCACATCCAGGTCCACGACTTGCCGGGGCTGATCCTGGCCCAGGGTCAGCTGCAGCATCGCGGCCGATCCGTCGCCGG
>SEHC01000152.1 GCA_004173415.1 Lysobacteraceae bacterium | reverse complement strand
CCGCTGCTGGGCATCGCCCTGTCGCTCACGCTGGTGCTGTCGGGCTTCGCCTGCGCCTATATCGCGATGGCCATACCGCGCAGCGCCACCGCGCGCGGCACCGCCCTGCTGGTGGGCACGGCGCTGGCCATATTCGAACCCTGGGTCGGACTGCTGGTGGGCATTGCCGCCACCCTGCTGCTGGTCGGTTGGGAACGCACGCCCTGCCCTGCCCACCCCGACGATCCCGGATCCGCCCTGACCGGCTTCGACACCTGAGCACCTGCCCATGGAAAAACGCACCGAAGATCGTGGCCGTTATCGCTATTTCCTGCCGCTGACCACGCGCTGGAAGGACAACGACGTCTACGGCCACGTCAACAACGTCGAGTACTACAGTTACTTCGACACGGTCATCAACACCTACCTGGTCCGCGAAGGCGGGCTGGATATCCACCAGGGCCCGGCGATCGGCCTGTGCGCCGAATCGCATTGCCGGTTCCTCGGGGAACTGGTGTTCCCGGAGACGGTCGAGGCCGGCCTGCGCGTGGAGCACCTGGGTAACTCCAGCGTGCGCTACGGCATCGGCCTGTTCCGCCAGGGCCGCGACGTGCCCGCCGCCGAGGGCTGGTTCGTGCACGTGTTCGTCGATCGCGGCACGCGTCGGGCGGTGTCCCTGCCAGGACCGCTGCGCGAAGCGTTGCAACAGTTGCAGGTCGCAGCGCCATGAAGGTGCGGGCGGCGGTCCTGCGCCGGATGGGGATGCCTGCGCCGTATGCGGATTCGCAGCCGCTTTCGATCGAAAGCGTCGAGCTCTCCCCTCCCGGCCCCGGAGAGCTTTGCGTGCGCGTGCTGGCGGCCGGGCTCTGTCATTCCGACCTGTCGGTGATCGATGGCTCACGCCCCCGGCCGATGCCGATGGTCTTGGGCCACGAGGCCACCGGTGAAGTGGTCGAGATCGGGGACGATGCCGTCGGGTTCGCCGTCGGCGACCGGGTCGTGTTCTCGTTCGTGCCAATGTGCGGCCGCTGCGAGCCCTGCGAATGCGCGCGCCCGGTGCTGTGCGAGGCCGGGGCGCAGGCCAATGCCGAGGGCAGGCTGCTGGGCGGCGGCGGCCACTGGCGCGACGCCGGCGGCATAGACCTGGCCCACCACCTGGGCGTGTCCGGTTTCGCCGAGTACACGGTGGTCTCGGCGCGCTCGGCGATCCGCATCGATCCCGCGCTGTCGCCGGAGATCGCCGCCCTGTTCGGTTGCGCGGTGATGACCGGGGTCGGCGCGGTGGTCAACACCGCCCGGGTCATGCCTGGCGAAAGCGTGGCCGTGTTCGGACTGGGGGGCGTCGGCCTGGCCGCCCTGCTCGGCGCGCGCGCCTGTTCGGCCTTTCCGCTGATCGCCGTCGACGTGGCCACCGACAAACTGCGGCTGGCGCAGGAACTGGGCGCGACCCATTGCCTGGATGCGCGCGATCCGCACATGGTCGCCGCAGTGCGTGAGTTCAGCCGCGGAGGCGTGCAGCACGCCATCGAATCGGTCGGCAGCGAACAGGTGCTGGCCCAGGCCTACGCCGCGACCCGGCGTGGCGGCACCACGGTGACCGTCGGCCTGCCTTCGCCGGACCGGCGTTTCAGCGTGCCGGCGGTCAGCCTGGTGGCCGAGGAGCGGACCGTGAAAGGCTCGTACATGGGCTCGGCCGTGCCGCTGCGCGATATCCCGCGCTACGTCGCCCTGTACCGCGCCGGCCTGCTGCCGGTGGACCGGCTGCTGAGCCATCGGCTGCCACTGGAGCAGGTCAACGCCGGCTTCGACCGGCTGGCCCGTGGCGAGGCCCTGCGCCAGGTGATCCTGTTCCCGGACTGAGTCGGGATTCGCATGCCTGTTGACTGGAGTCGGCTCCAGCCTTGGCATACTGGCTGCCCCACGATTCCCGGGCGCCCGCTTGAGCCGACACGTTCCATCGCCAGACGCCTTGCGCGGCCTGCCACGCGAGCCCACGCGCCGCCAGTTCGTCACCGGTCTGGGGCTGGTGGTCGCCGGCGCGCACCTGCCACTGGGCGCCAGCGCCACATCGCCTGGTGCCCGTGCCGCGCCGCCTCCTGCGGAGCTGCGTGGCACCGAGTTCGACCTGTCGATCGCCGCCCTGCCGGTCAACCTGACCGGCAAGGCCGCCACCGCGGTGGCCATCAATGGCAGCCTGCCTGGCCCGGTGCTGCGCTGGCGCGAAGGCGACGCCGTCACCCTGCGCGTGGCCAACCGCCTGGGCATCGACACCTCGATCCACTGGCACGGCATCCTCCTGCCTTCGAACATGGACGGCGTGCCCGGCTTCAGTTTCCACGGCATCGCCCCCGGCGAAACCTTCACTTACCGCTTCCAGCTGAAACAGGCCGGCACCTACTGGTACCACGCCCATTCCAGCCTGCAGGAAGCGATGGGCGTGTACGGCGCGATCGTGGTCGAGCCGCGCGAACCGGACCCGGTCGCCGCCGACCGCGACCATGTGGTGCTGCTGTCGGACTGGAGCGACGAGGATCCGCACGCGATCGTGCGCAAGCTCAAGATCCAGGCCGACTACTACAACCGCTACAAGCAGACCCTTGGCGACCTCGTGGGCGACGCGCGACGGGACGGCTGGAAGCGCACCCTCGCCGACCGCCGGGCCTGGGGCGCGATGCGCATGAGTCCCACCGACCTGGCCGACGTCAACGCCCTCACCTACACCTACCTGGTCAACGGGACGACCCCCGACGGAAACTGGACCGCTCTGTTCAAGCGCGGCGAGACCGTGCGCCTGCGCTTCATCAATGCAGCCGCCATGACCTTCTTCGACGTGCGCATCCCCGGCCTCAGGATGACCGTGGTCGCCGCCGACGGACAGCCGGTGCACCCGGTCTCGGTGGATGAGTTCCGCATCGGCGTGGCCGAGACCTACGACGTCCTGGTCACCCCCGGCGAAGACCAGGCGTACACGATCTTCTGCCAGTCCATGGACCGCAGCGGCTACGCACGGGCGACGCTGTCGCCGCGGCCCGGCCTGTCGGCGCCGGTGCCGGCGCTGGACCCGCGCCCCTTGCTGACCATTGCCGACATGGGCCATGGCGGCCACGACATGAAGGCGATGGAAGGTTCCTGCGGCGCGGCGATGAAAGGCATGGAGGGCGGTTGCGGCGCCAACATGCAAGGCATGGACCATTCGAAGATGGACCACTCCGGGAGCGGGCGCTCCGCCGGCGGCATGGTTTCCCATCCGGCCAGCGAAACCGGCAACCCGGCCGTGGACATGCAGACCATGTCCCCGTCGCGCGCCCTGGACGATCCAGGCATCGGCCTGCGTGGCAACGGCCGCCGGGTGCTGGCCTATGCGGACCTGAAAAGCACCTTCGCCGATCCCGACCCGCGCGAACCCGGACGCGACCTCGAACTGCACCTCACCGGCAACATGGAGCGCTACGTGTGGGGCTTCGACGGCATCCCGTTCTCCAAGGCCGAACCGATCCGCCTCAACTACGGCGAGCGTCTGCGCATCGTGCTGGTCAACGACACCATGATGGAGCACCCGATCCACCTGCACGGCCTGTGGAGCGACCTGGAGGACGAGGCAGGCGCGTTCCAGCTGCGCAAGCACACGGTCAACGTGCCGCCCGGGCACATCCGCAGCTATCGGGTCAGCGCCGACGCGCTGGGCCGCTGGGCCTACCACTGCCACATGCTGCTGCACATGGAACTGGGCATGTTCCGCGAGGTACGGGTGGAATGAAGCCGTCGCCGATCGCCCTGCTGCTCGCGCTTGCACTTGCCCTCCCCGCCCACGCCCAGCACGCCGGGCATGCACCTTCGCCTGCGCCTGCGCAGGAACACCAGCACCAGCACCAGCACCAGCCCCAGCTCCAGCAGGAACAACAGGGACAGCAGGAACAGCAGGAGCACGATCACTCGCAGCATGCGAAGCCGCCAGCGGGCACCGCAAACACCTCTCCCTTCCCCGAGCCCACCCCGCAAGAACGCGCCGCTGCCTTCCCCGACTTGGGCGGCATGGACATGAGCGCACACATGCAGGAAGACCCGCTGGTGGCGAGCCTGCGCGTGGACCAGCTGGAAGCCGGCCAGGACGACGCGATCGGCCTGGCCCTGCGCGCCAGCCTCGGCGGCAGCTACGACAGGCTGCTGTTGCGCGGCGAAGTGGAGAAGCCGCGCCACGGGCGCGGCCACGGCAACGGCGAGTTGCTCTGGAGCCATGCCACCGGCCCCTGGTGGGACCGCGTGGTCGGCCTGCGCAGCGACTTCGGCGAGGACCCTTCGCGGCAATGGCTGGCGCTGGGCGTGGTCGGCCTGGCGCCGTACAAGTTCGAGATCGAAGCCACCGGGTACCTCGGCGCGTCCGGCCGCGTGGCCGCGCGCGTGGAAGCCGAATACGAAGTGCTGCTGACCAACCGCTGGATCCTGCAGCCGCAACTGGAGGCCAACCTGTACGGCAAGGACGATGCGGAGAACGGCATCGGCCGGGGCCTGAGCGAAGCCGGATTCGGCCTGCGCCTGCGCCACGAGTTCAGTCCCCGGTTCGCGCCTTACCTGGGTTACGCCTGGTCGCGGAAATTCGGCGCCACAGCCGACCTGGCCGAAGCAGCCGGCGAACCCGCCAGCGAGCATGGCTGGGTGGCCGGCCTGCGCTTCTGGTTCTGAGCCAGCTTCGCGAAGCCCGGCCCGCAGCGACATCCCTGGCCACCCCCGGGCGAACCTGGGCGGCGGCCGCGCCCGGCCCTGGAACTGCCGTCGCCCGCTTGGGTACGCCTTCCAGCCGCCGCGCGACGCCGCGGCGCGCCACCGGAAGCCAAGCCTTGACTCTCGACCATGCTCCAGGGTGGAGAATGGCCGCAGGCTCCTTTCCCGAGATCCGGCATGAACATCGGACAGCTCGCGCGCCTTACCGGCGCCCCCATCGACACCATCCGCTACTACGAACGCCAGCAACTGCTGCCGACTCCGCAGCGCAGCCCCAGCGGCTACCGCCGATACGCGGAGGAAGACGTGGTCCGGCTGAACTTCATCCGCCGGGCCAAGGCATTGGGTTTCAGCCTGGAAGAGATCAGCGAACTGATGGCGATCAGCGAAGGCCGGCACGGCGACATGGCGGCGATGAAACTCGCCGCCCGGAGCAAGCTGGCCGAGGTCGAAGCCCGCCAGGCCGAACTGGCGCGCGTGCACGACGCCCTGCTGCACCTGGTCGACGCCTGCCCCGGCCACGGCGCGCTGGCCGAATGCCCGATCATCGCCGCGCTGGGCAAGGAGCCGACGTGACCAGTCCCCGGCAACCCGGGCATCCGGGACACGAGGGCGCGCTTCGAGGATCGCGACCACCACTTCTGCTCGGCCGGCTGCCGGGCCCGCTTCGTCGCCGACCCGCACAAGTACCTGCACCGCGCGGGCCCGGCCGAGGCAATGCCCGCCGCGCCCACCGGCACCCAGTACACCTGTCCGATGCATCCGCAGGTTCTGCGCGACGCGCCTGGCGCCTGCCCGATCTGCGGCATGGCCCTGGAGCCGCTGATGCCGTCGCTGGACGAAGGCGGGAACGAGGAACTCACCGACTTCCGACGCCGCTTCTGGTGGACCCTGCCGCTGAGCGTGGCGACGATGGGGCTGGCGATGGCCGGCATGTTCCTGCACGTGCTGTCGCCGGGGCTGCGGATCTGGCTGGAGTTGATCCTGTCCACGCCGGTGGTGCTGTGGGCCGGCTGGCCGTTCCTGGTGCGCTGGGTGCAGTCGATCCGCAACCGCAGCCCCAACATGTGGACCCTGATCGGTACCGGCGTACTCGCCGCCTATGCCTACAGCGTGGTCGCCGCGCTGGCCCCGCAACTGTTCCCGCCGTCGTTCCGCGAGCACGGCCAGGTCGGGGTGTATTTCGAGGCCGCCGCAGTGATCGTCTCGCTGACCCTGCTCGGCCAGCTGATGGAACTCAAGGCGCGCTCGCAGACCTCGGCGGCGATCAAGGGCCTGTTGCGCCTGGCGCCGAAGACCGCGCGCCGCCTGCGCGACGATGGCGGCGAAGAGGACATCGAACTGGGCCATGTCCACGTCGGCGATCGCCTGCGCGTGCGGCCCGGCGAGAAGGTGCCGGTGGACGGAATCGTCCTGGAGGGCCAGTCGCACCTGGACGAATCGATGCTGACCGGCGAGCCGATCCCGGTCGGCAAGTCACCCGGCGATGCGGTCATCGGCGCGACCCAGAACACCTCCGGCAGCCTGGTGATCCGCGCCGTGAAGGTGGGCAGCGAGAGCATGCTGTCGCAGATCGTGCAGCTGGTCGCCCAGGCGCAGCGCTCGCGCGCGCCGATGCAGCGCATGGCCGACCGGGTCGCCTTCTGGTTCGTGCTGGCGGTGCTGGCCGTCGCCCTGCTGACCCTGCTCGGCTGGGGCCTGTTCGGCCCGGAGCCCTCCTGGACCCACGCGGTATTGAACGCCGTGTCGGTGCTGATCATCGCCTGCCCCTGCGCGCTGGGGCTGGCCACGCCGATGTCGGTGATGGTCGCCACCGGCCGCGCGGCCCAGGCCGGGGTGCTGTTCCGCGACGCCGAGGCGATCGAGACCCTGGGCAGGATCGACACCCTGATCGTGGACAAGACCGGCACCCTGACCGAAGGCCGACCGGCGTTCCGCGAGGTGGTCGCGCTGGCGCCCTGGTCCGATGAGGAAGTCCTGCGCCTGGCGGCCAGCCTGGACGCCGGCAGCGAGCATCCGCTGGCCGAAGCGATCGTGGCCGAGGCGCGTCGCCGTTCGATGACCCTGTCGCCGGCGCTGGATTTCGAATCGGCCAGCGGCATCGGCGTGCGCGGCCGGGTCGACGGCCATGCGCTGGCCCTGGGCAACACCGTGCTGATGACCGAGGCCGGCGCCGGCGTGGGGCCCTTGCTGGAGGCAGGCGAGCGCCTGCGCGGCGAAGGCGCCAGCGTGATGTGGCTGGCCGTGGATGGGGTCGCAGCCGGGCTGCTGGCGGTGGCCGACCCGATCAAGCAGACCACGGCCGCAGCCATCGCCGGCCTGCACCAGGCGGGCCTGCGCATCGTGATGGCCACCGGCGACGGCATGACCACCGCGCGCGCGGTGGCGGCGCAGCTGGGCATCGACGAGGTGCATGGCGAAGTACGCCCGGCCGACAAGCTGGACCTGGTGGCGAAACTGAAATCGCAGGGCCATCACGTGGCCATGGCCGGCGACGGCATCAACGACGCCCCGGCCCTGGCCGCGGCCGACGTCGGAATCGCCATGGGCACCGGCACCGACGTGGCCATGTCCAGCGCCCAGGTCACCCTGGTCAAGGGCGACCTGCGCGGCATCATCCGGGCCAAGGCCATCTCCACGGCGACGGTGCGCAACATGCGCCAGAACCTCGGCTTCGCCTTCGCCTACAACGCGCTCGGCGTGCCGATCGCCGCCGGCCTGCTGTATCCGTTCACCGGCCTGCTGCTGTCGCCGAT
>SEHC01000151.1 GCA_004173415.1 Lysobacteraceae bacterium | reverse complement strand
ACGCTGAAGCCGGCCTTCGACAAGACCTCCGGCCGCGGCACCCTGACCGCGGCCAATTCCACCCCGCTCACCGACGGTGCGGCGGCGGTGCTGCTGGCCAGCGACGAGTGGGCGCAGGCGCACGGCCACGAACCCCTGGCCTACCTGCGCGACGCGCAGTCCTCGGCGGTGGATTTCGTCCACGGCGAGGGGCTGCTGATGGCGCCGACGGTGGCGGTGCCGGAAATGCTCAAGCGCCACGGCCTGACCCTGCAGGATTTCGACATCTACGAGATCCACGAGGCGTTTGCCGCGCAGGTGCTGTGCACGCTGCGTGCCTGGGAGAGCGAGGACTACTGCAGGAACCGCCTCGGCCTGGACGCACCGATGGGCCGGATCGACCCGGCCAAGATGAACCCGAACGGTTCCTCGCTGGCCACCGGCCATCCCTTCGCCGCCACCGGCGCGCGCATCGTCGCCACCGTGGCCAAGGAACTCAAGCAACGCGGCGGCGGCCGCGCCCTGGTCTCGATCTGCACCGCCGGCGGCATGGGCGTGGTGGCGATCAT
This sequence comes from Lysobacteraceae bacterium, assembly GCA_004173415.1. Taxonomy (GTDB): domain Bacteria; phylum Pseudomonadota; class Gammaproteobacteria; order Xanthomonadales; family Xanthomonadaceae; genus Pseudoxanthomonas_A. The sequence goes on along the minus strand of SEHC01000151.1, from coordinate 5,061 downwards.
CGAGCGCTGAGCGCAGCGCGGACGCGTTTGCCGATGCCGGCCGCCAGGGGCAACTTCGGCGGCCGGTTCCGTTTCAGGGGCCAGCGCGGCCAATGGTGTAACTCAGCGTGCCGCGACCGCGGCCAAGGCGGTCAGCCGCGCAGCCGCGGCACGCCGTGTTCGTCGCGTTCCTCGACCACGGCTTGGTCGAATATCTTCTGCTTCAGGTCGCGGCCGGGCAGTTCCGCGGTGGATTCGCCACGCCTGGCATTGAGTGCATTGGTGTAACTGCGCCGGGCCAGTTCTTCCTGGCCGCTGGCAACGAAGCCGTGGCCCAGCTCTTCCCAGGCTTCCGCACCGGCCCCCTGGGCCAGGGCGCGATGCAGGAATTCCGTGGCCTGCGGCCACTGGCCCTGCTGCCGCGCCAGTTGCGCCAGGGCGACCAGCAGCGCGGGGCTGTCGGGATGGGACTGCAACCAGCGCTGCGCGCTGGCGCGGCGCGAATCCAGCTTGCCGATCGGCAGGCGTCCGTAAAGCGCGACCAGCGACTCGTCCCATCGCGTATCGATCGCCTGGCCGAGGCTGAGCATGGCCGCGTCGTCCCAGCGCAGGCCGGCGGCGCGTTCGGCGTAGGCGGCGACGATCGGCGGTTCCAGGCGCAACGGCTTGGCCAGGCTTTCCCAGCGTTCGGCCAGGACGTTGGCATCGTCGGCCTCGCGCAGCGCCTGCGCGGCCAGGCGCGCTTCGAGCAATGCATAGGCGGTCGGCGACAGGGCCCGTTGCTGGCGGATCGGCCCCAGCATTCCATAGGCTTCGCCGGCGCGTCCGGTGGCGGCGAGGGCCTCGGCGCGCAGCACCAGGCCGCGTGGCGGCAGCGGTTGGGCCGCTGGTGCATCCAGCGCGGCCAGCGCCGCCGCCGGTTGCTGGCTGGCCAAGGCTAGATCGGCCACGGCCAATGCGTGCACGGCCGCATTGCGCTCGGCCAGGACCGCCAGTTGCGCTTCGGTGGCAACGTCATCGCCGCGCGCCTGGGCCGCGCGCGCTGCACCCAGGCGCGCCAGGCTGCCCACTTCGGCGTCGTCGGCGGCCTGTTGCAGCAACTTGCCGGCGCGGGACCAATGCCCGGCGTGCAGCGCTTCCATGCCTTCGATCAGGCGCGCGCGCGCCTGCTTGCGACGATGGCGGTTCCAGGCGCGGAACGGCAGGCTGAGCAGTTTCCACAGCAGCCACAACAGCAGCAAAAACGTGGTCAGGGTCAGCAGCGCGCCGGGTAGGCTGGTGCTGTAGTCGTAACCGCCCATGCGCAGGAACACCTGGCCGAAGTCGCGGCTGGCGTCGTGCTGCAGCCATTGCGCGGCGATGACGCCCAGCGCCACCAGCAGCAGCAACAGGAGGGTGGTGCGGAAGGCCTTCATCATTCCAGCTCCGGTGGCTGCGGCGCCGGCGGGCCGGCCGCGATGGCGGGGGCGGGCAGGGAGAACCCGCTGTTCCTGAGCAGGCGCAGCTGGTCCAGGGTGCTGCCCAGCACGGGCGGGTCGGACTGCAGCGGCGCGGCGCGCAGGCCGCGCAACTGCGCACGGGCCTGGCGCAATGCGGGCGAATCCGGCCACAGGCGCGGCAGCCAGGCATCGATGCGCGCGATCGCGGCGCGGAAGCCGGCCTGATCGTTGCGCTCCAGGGCGGCATGGGCCAGGGCCTGTTCGACCTGCAGGGCGGCCTGGGCCGCACTGCGATCGGAGGACGAAATCTTCATCTCATCGCGCGTGGGGCGCATGTCGACCAGCGGCGACAGCCAGCGCTGCCATGCCGGGCGACGGTCGCGGGCATCGACCGCGGCGGATCGGGGCAGCTTGGGCAGTGCAGCGTAGAACGCATCGAGCTGGCCGGAAAGCGCGGCCCGCGGACCCTTGCCCAGGGCGTCGAGCGCGCCACGTTCCTGGGCCAGCGCCTGGCGCAGGTTGAGCAGGCGCGGGTCGTCCACGCCCTGCAGGGCGCCAGCGGCCAGTGCGTAGGCGCGGCGCGCGCCATCGAGGTCGTCGGCGATGTCCAGACGTTGCCGGGCCTGGCTCAGCAGGAGTTCGACGTCGTCCAGGCGCAGGGCCTGGGCGCCGTGGCGGGTCGGATCGGCCAGCCGGGAGATGCTTTGTTCCAGCAGCGCGCCGCGCTGGCTCAGGCCCAGCACCTCGTCGCGCAGCACGCGGTTGGTCGCCGCGGCGTCGAGCAGGCGCTGGCCCTGCGCGCGCTGGTCCCGGCGCAGGGTTTCCAGGCGCTGCTCCAGTGCCGCGATGCGCTGGGATGCCTGGGCGCTGGCGGCCCGTTCACTCGCCCGCCATGCATGCCAGGAGGCCCAGCCGCGCCAGCCCAGCAGGAAAACCACCGCCAGGGCCAGCAGGGCGATGGCCAGCCCGGCGCGACTGCGCGGACGGGTCGGGTGCAGGTCTTCTTCGCTCACTCCGGCCTTCCTGATGCAGGATCGGTTCCTGCCATGCAGATGCTAACGGAAGCGATGTGAGATCGCGGCAAGCAGCTGCGCCGGCAGGGGTCCGGCCGCCACGACCACGTCACCGAAACCCCGGGCCCTTGCGAGTTCCCGCAGGCGCGTGCTGGCGGCCACCACCGGCAACGCGCGTAGTCGTTCCCGCAGGTCCTGCGGCAGGGTAGACAGCACCTGCTCCAGCGCGCCGCCGCTGCTGAGTACCAGTGCCGCCGGCAGGTCCAGCGTACGCAACCTGCGCAACGCGGTGGCCGCAAGCGGCACCGGCACGCGCGCATAGACGTCGGCGCGCAGTACCTCGGCGCCGCGCTGTTGCAGTGCGGGCGGTAGGAATTCGCGACCGTCGGGCGCGGTCACCAGGCCGACCTGGATCCCGCGAACCTGCTGCAGCGCGGGCAGTGCCAGCAGCCCCTCCGCGTCCATCCGCGTTGGCGCCTGCACCGCATCGATGCCCGCCTCGCGCAGGGCCCGGGCGGTACCCGCGCCGACCGCCAGCCACGATTGCCCTGCATCGTGGCGCTGCAACGGCAACAGGCCGGCGGCGGCGCGGACCGCGGTCGGGCTGGTGAACAGTACGCAAGGGGCTGCAATGGCCTGCCGCAGGACCTCGCGCACCTGGGCGTCGACACGCGGCTCGAGCCGCCACGGCGACAGCGCGATCAGCTTCGCGCCGTGGGCGGCAGCAGCCTGCCGCAGTGACCCGTGGCCACCACGGGGGCGCAAGGAGATGACGTACCATCCGGGCGGTTTGGTCAGGGCCATGCAGGAATCATCTCAGATGGAAGCCGCAGTGATGGGTTCGCCCGGGGCAAGCGCGCGCGAAGCGGCGCTGGAATCGCTGCGCGCCCACGCACGGCAGATGGCGCCGGTCGCGGCGATGCAGGTGCGAGTGGCCGGCTACGACGGCGATGGCCTCAGCCTGGAGGCACCGCTGCAGCCCAACAGGAACGACAAGGGCGGCGCGTTCGGCGGCAGCATGGCTTCGCTGATGACCTTCGCCGGCTGGGGCCTGGTCACCCTTCGCGTGCACGAGGCCGGGATGGCGGCGGACGTGTTCGTGGCCGACAGCGCGGTGCGCTACCTCAAGCCCCTGTACGCGCCTCTTCATGCGTCGGCGCGACTGGCGCCGGGCCAGTCCTGGGATACCTTCCTGGCCACCCTGTCCCAGCGCGGCCGCGCCCGCATCCAGATCCACGCGCACATGCGGTCGCCGGGCGAGGGGGCGGGGTCCGAGCTGATGGCCGACCTGGCCGGGCGTTATGTGGCCATCCTGAAAGGTTAGGATGCAGCCTTCGCGAAGAGGTGCGGCATGGGCAAGTGCTTGAAGGTCCTGATGGTCTTGTGCCTGGCGCTGGTGGTTTCCGCGCCGGCCGGGGCACTGGGCAAGCGCAAGAAGGGCGGCCAGCTGGAGGCGATGCAGGACGCTTATGCCGCGGCAATCCGCTGGGGTGAGTTCGAACAGGCGTGGGAGCTGGTGGATCCGGCCTATCGCCAGGCCCATCCAATGACCGAACTGGGCTTCGAGCGTTACCGGCAGATCGAGATATCCGGCTACGGCGACCGCGGCAGCACCTTGGCCGAGGATGGCGCGGTGGTCCGCAACATCGAAATCCGGGTGATCAACCGGCACACCATGGCCGAACGCACCCAGCGCTACCGGGAGATCTGGCGCTGGGATGCCGAGGCCAAGCGCTGGTGGCTGGTGGCCGGCCTGCCGGACCTGTGGAACGGAGAGTAGGCCGCCGGCCCGCCGGTCGCCGCCACGCTGTTTCCCGCCTGTGCGACAATCTCGGCCCGTTTTGCAGCTGCCCATATCGTGAACTTCGAACAATTGCAGGCTTTCGCCAGCTCCACGCCGCTGCTTTCGCTGGCCCTGGTCGGCCTGACCGTGGCCCTGATCGCCACCGAAATCGCGCGCCTGTTCCGTGGCTACAAGGCCTTGCGCCCGGCCGAGCTGACTGCCCTGGTCAACCGCGAGAACGCCCTGGTGGTGGACCTGTCGGCCAGCGGCGATTTCGAGAAGGGCCATATCGCCGGCAGCCGCAACGTGGCGCCCAGCCAGTTCGACCCGGAAAACAAGCTGCTGGCGGCCGCGCGGGCCCTGCCGGTGGTGGTGCTGTGCCGCAACGGCCAGGCTTCGGCGGGCGCGGCCAAGCGCTTGAAGAAGGCCGGGTTCGAGCAGGTCTACTGGCTCGACGGCGGTGTCGCGGCCTGGCAGCAGGCCGACCTGCCGCTGGTCAAGGGCCGCTGATCCGCAATACCCGGGCCGGGACTTGAAGCCCGGCAGCCGCGCCGCCATCCCATGAGATGATGGCCGGTCCCCTGCATCGTCATTTCTTTTCCCTTATCGAGTCACGGAGTACGTTCATGTCCGACGAAACCACCAACGGCGTCGCCGCACCCGCCGAAGCCCCCGGCCCGGCCTTCACGGTCGAGAAAATCTACGTCAAGGACGTGTCCTTCGAGGTTCCCGGCGCGCCGGCGATCTACAGCGAGACCGTGCAGCCGGAACTGCAGCTCAACCTCAACCAGCGCGTGCAGCGTCTCAGCGACACCGCTTTCGAAGTGGTGCTGACCGTGACCCTGAC
>SEHC01000616.1 GCA_004173415.1 Lysobacteraceae bacterium | reverse complement strand
CTCTCCAACCGCATCAGCCAGACCATCTCCGGCCTGTACGGCCAGCGCTTCGGCCTGGCGATCACCGAGTGGCGGATCATGGCGGTGCTGGGACGCTTCCCGGAACTGTCCGCCGGCGAAGTGGCCGAGCGCACCCAGATGGACAAGGTGGCGGTCAGCCGCGCCCTGGCCCGGCTGCTGGAACGGGGCCTGGTCCAGCGCGACACCCACGGCACCGACCGGCGCCGCTCGGTGCTGGAACTTTCCCCGGTGGGCTATACGGTCTACGACGAGGTGGCGCCGATGGCGCTGGAATGCGAGCGCCAGTTGCTGGCCAGCCTGGACGAAACCGACCGCGCGCAACTCGACGTCCTGCTGGCCAAGCTGGCTGACGGCGTAAACAACCTCACCGGCAAATAGCTTGGCAGGGCCGAGCCTGCTCGGATGCTTCCCGCCTTGCAGGTCCGAGCCTGCTCGGATGCTTCCCGCCTTGTAGGTCCGAGCTTGCTCGGATGCTTCCCGCTTTGCAGGTCCGAGCCTGCTCGGATGCTTCCCGCCTTGTAGGTCCGAGCTTGCTCGGATGCTTCTGGCTCAAACAAAAGAGCATCCGAGCAAGCTCGGACCTACAGGGCAGCAAAGAGCATCCGAGCAAGCTCGGACCTACAGGGCAGCAAAGAGCATACGAGCAAGCTCGGACCTACAGGGCAGCAAAGAGCATACGAGCAAGCTCGGACCCGCAGGGCAGCATAAAGCTCTCCCCGGTGGACTACACGGTGCACGACGGAGTCGCGCCGATGGCCCCGGACTGCGAACGGTGCCGGCTGGCCCTGCTGGACCAGACCGAACGCGACCAGCTGGATGCGCTGCTGGCCAAGTCGGGACAGGGCGTGGACCTGATCACCGCGTCCGGGTGAGCGGCGGGCAAAACGACAACGGCGACCGAGGTCGCCGTTGTCTTGCAGTCAGGCCGCTGCCGTGCGCGGCAGCGTTTGCGGGGACGCGGTGCCTACTTCACCCCGTGCATCAACTTCTGGATCAGCGGGGCGATCAGGAACAGCAGCACGCCGAAGCCGAGCAGGATCCAGAACCCGAAGGTGTAGCCGGACTGCGCGGAGGCCACGGTCATGCCTTCGCTGCCGCTGACGTGGCTGGCGAAGATGCCCGACAGGTTGTTGCCGATG
>SEHC01000150.1 GCA_004173415.1 Lysobacteraceae bacterium | reverse complement strand
GGCTCGGCGTAGTCGTACGTCGAGACCATGATCATGTCCCACAGGTGGCGGGCGCGGATGTGGCCGTAGATCTTGCAGGCGACCAGGCCGTCGTCGCGGCTGATGTAGTTCTTGTGCGTGGGCCACTCGCGCCAGACCACCTCGGTGGCGGCGTCCAGGTCGATCTCGCCGCGTTCCTTGGCGTTGACCGGGAACACCAGCGGCCAGTCGCCGTCGTTGGCGACCGCGTCCATGAAGCCGTCGGTGATCAGCAGCGACAGGTTGAACTGGCGCAGGCGACCGTCCTCGCGCTTGGCGCGGATGAAGTCCTTCACGTCCGGGTGGGACACGTCGAAGGTGCCCATCTGCGCGCCGCGGCGGCCGCCGGCCGAGGACACGGTGAAGCACATCTTGTCGTAGATATCCATGAAGGACATCGGCCCGGAGGTGTAGGCGCCGGCGCCGGCCACGAACGCGCCGCGCGGGCGCAGGGTGCTGAATTCATAGCCGATGCCGCAGCCGGCCTTGAGGGTCAGGCCGGCTTCGTGGACCTTGTCCAGGATCCCGTCCATCGAGTCCTCGATGGTGCCCGACACGGTGCAGTTGATCGTGCTGGTGGCCGGCTTGTGTTCCTGGGCGCCGGCGTTGGAGGTGATGCGGCCGGCGGGAATGGCCCCGCGGCGCAGAGCCCAGACGAAGCGCTCGTGCCAGTAGGCGCGCTTCTCGGCGGTGGGTTCGGCATCGGCCAGGGCCCGGGCCACGCGCTGGTAGGTGCCGTCGATGTCCGCATCCAGGGCGTCGCCCTGCTTGGTCTTGAGCCGGTACTTCTTGTCCCAGATGTCTTGCGAGGCCGGCTGCATCGGAACCAGGGTTCCCGCCGCTTGATTGTTGTTGACCGCCTCCAGGCGCACCGTGCTCATGATTGTCCTGCTCTCCCTGTTCAAAAACGTTGGGTAAATTTCTTATGTTTTTTTTGGTTGCCACGGCCCTGCGGGACGACCTTGCGGCGGACCCTCCCCGGCGAGGGGAAGAAGGACGGCGACGGCGGAACGGGATTCCTTCGGGAAGCGACGCCTGCGCGTGCGCAATTCCCTTGAAAACCGCATCTCCGCTCGCTTCGGCGCCCTCCCCAAAGCACCTTGATTTCCGGTAGAAAACCCTACTGCTTGGGTCGACTGACCGCCTGACCGCTATATCTAGTGGCTGCAGCGCCGGCTCAAGCTACCCCTGCCGACCCGGACTGTCAACGGGAAAAACGCCCGGGCCAGGCGGGGCCGGGCTCGCCGCCTGTTCAGCCTTCGACGGCCCCGCCGGCAGGCCGCGCGCGGCCGACTTCATTGCGTGTTTAAGCACCAATCAGCACACTCCGGGCCTGCCCCGGAAGGCCCGCGCGGATCGCCCTGCGGGGCGGCCGCGGGCCGTTTCCCGCCCCCTACTCCTGCCACCGACCCGACCATGCGCCCGTTGCCCACCCTGTTCGCCCTGATCGCCGCCGCCGCCTTCGGCGGCTTCACCGCCAGCGGCCTCCACGCCCTGCTCGACCAGCCCGCCCGCGCCGAACCGGCCCGCGCGACCCCGGCCCTGCTGCCGGCCGCCGGGTCCCTGCCGGCCGCGGTCAACGGCCAGCCGCTGCCCTCGCTGGCGCCGATGCTGCAGCGGGTGATGCCGGCGGTGGTCAGCGTCAACACCAAGCAGGTGGTGCGGGTGCGCAGCCCGTTCGCCAACGATCCGTTCTTCCGCCGCATGTTCCCCAACATCCCGCAGGAGCGGATCAACGAGTCGCTGGGCTCGGGCGTGATCATCGATGCGGCCAACGGCTACGTGCTGACCAACCACCACGTGATCGAGAACGCCGACGACGTGTCGGTGACCCTGGCCGACGGGCGCCAGCTCAAGGCCGAGTTCCTGGGTTCGGACGCCGACACCGACGTGGCCCTGATCCGCATCCCCGCCGACAAGCTCACCGCCATCCCGCTGGCCGACAGCGGCGGGTTGAACGTGGGCGATTTCGTGGTCGCCATCGGCAATCCGTTCGGGCTGAGCCAGACGGTGACCTCGGGCATCGTCTCGGCGGTGGGCCGCAGCGGCATCCGCGGCCTGGGCCTGCAGAACTTCATCCAGACCGACGCCTCGATCAACCCGGGCAATTCCGGCGGCGCCCTGGTCAACCTCAGCGGCCAGCTGGTCGGGATCAACACCGCCAGCCTCAACCCGCAGGGCAGCATGGCCGGCAACATCGGCCTGGGCCTGGCGATCCCGTCGAACCTGGCCCGCGACGTGGTCAACCAGCTGCTGAAGAACGACGGCGTGGTGATCCGCGGCACCCTGGGCCTGGAATCGCAGACCCTCAACCCGCAGGTGGCCCGCGGCCTGGGCCTGGACGCCGAAGTGCGCGGCGCGGTGGTGACCCGGGTGTACGCCGGTTCGGGCGCGGCTGCGGCCGGGCTCAAGGCCGGCGACGTGATCGTCTCGGCCAACGGCCAGCGCATCGACACCGCCGAGGCCTTGCACAACTACGAAGGCCTGCAGCCGGTCGGCAGCACCCTGGCCCTGGAAGTGCGCCGCGAGGGCGCGCTGCGCACCCTGCGCGCGCAGCTCAAGGAGCAGCCGCGCGCGGTGGCCGGGGCCACCCTGGATCCGCGCCTGGCCGGCGCCTCGTTCGCCGAACTGCCCGAGGCCCAGCGCAGCGCCGGGCTCAGCGGCGTGGTGGTCAAGGACGTGGCCCGCGGCAGCCGCGCCGCGCAGAGCGGGCTGCAGCCCGGCGACGTGGTGGTGGAAGCGGCCAGCGGCGAGTTCAGCGACCTGGCCGGCTTCCAGGCCAGCTTCGCGCGCAAGCCGGCGCAGCTGCTGCTCGGCGTGCTGCGCGGCAATCGCCCGGGCACCCTGCTGATGCAGTGAGGCGCGCGCGCAGGCCGCTGCACTGACGGGTCCTTAATGACCACCTGTTATAGAAGAGGCGCACGCGGACGCCGATGTCCGCCGATCCAGGAGACCCATCGATGAACAACCCCACCGCGACCGATGCAATGAAGAGCAACCTCGGCGAAGCCGGCTCGCACCTGAAATCCGCCGCCGCCGCCGCCAGCGAGGCGATCAAGGGCGCCGCCGGCTCGGCTGGCGAAGAACTGAAGCTGGGCCGGGCCAACGTCAAGGCCGAACTGGCCGATGGCGCGCTGTCGGGCCTGGCCGCGGCCGAACAGGGCGGCGCCGCCGCCATGGAACAGGTCGACCAGCTGATGGACAAGGGCCGCGACCTGATCGACAGCGCCGCCGACCTGATCCGCGAGCGTCCGCTGGCCTCGTTCGGCGTGGCCTTCGCCGCCGGCTGGATCATCGCCAAGCTGGCGCGCAGCGGCGGCGACAAGTAAGCCGCTGCCGTGAGCGAAAGCCAGCGCCCCGGCCCGTCCAGCGACGAAGGACCGGCGCCGGACCTGGGCGAGTCGATCCGCGAGGTCGGCGCCGCCGCACGCGCGGGCCTGGACCAGGTCGGGCAGACCGCCAAGGCGCTGCGCGCGCTGCTGGCGGCCGACGTCTCGCTGGCACGCAGCGCCTTCGGCCGGGCCATGGCCCTGACCGGGGTGGCGATCGTCTTCGGCGCGTCGTGCTGGTTGCTGCTGATGGCCGCGCTGATCGTGTTCCTGACCCGCCAGCTGGGCCTGCCGTGGGCGGCCTCGCTGCTGATCTGCGCGGTGCTGAGCGGCGCGATCACGGTGTGGGCGGCGTGGCAGGCCGATCGCTATTTCGACCACACCCGGATGCAGGCCACGCGGCGGCAGCTGGCCCGGCTGGGGATCGGCGAACTGGCCGACTTCATCCCCGACCCCGACTCGCCCACCTCCGCCCGTGAAAGCAGGGAAGCGCCGCCGCAGGATCCCGACGGGAAGCCGCCGCGCGGCGAGGACGGGGTGCGGGTGACGCCGCCATGAGCGAAGCGCCCAAACCGGTGGTCAAGCCGCTGGCCCAGCGGGTCACCTTCGAGCAGCTGATCCGCAAGGTGCAACAGGCCGAGGACGTGCTGGAAATGCGCGAGCGCCAGGTGGCGACCAGCTACCAGCGCCTGCGCCAGGCCTGGAACAAGGGCTGGACCCCGCTGCGCATCGTCACCGTCGGCCTGGCCAGCGGCTTCCTGGTCGGTCGCTCCGAACCCTTGCGCGCGCTCAGCGGCCCGCGGCTGCTGCAGATGGTCAGTGCGCTGTCGGGACTGTTCGCCTCGGCCCAGGCGAGCTTCGCCGCCGAGCAGGCCCAGGAAGCGGCGGACACGGCCGAAGACGTGGCGGTCACCACCGCCGAAGCCGGCATCGCCGAGGCGGATGCGGCCGGGCCCGCAGCGGCCGGGCGGGTGACGGCCTCGGCGCGCGCCGCCGGCATCCCCGACCCGCGCTTCTCCAGCCAGCCGCGCGCGGCCGAGGCCGCCACCGAAATTTCCGAGCACTGACTCCCGTGCGCCCCCTGCAACGGGACGGCGCACCAGCGGCAAGCAGGCCTTTCTTCTCCTTCCCAGCGAGCCGCCCCACTTGAACCTTCCTCCCCCCGATCCGGATCCCGGCCAGCCCCTGCCCGAGTTGCCCCTCTCCGACGAGGGCGCGCCCGACCCGGACCCTGCCGCGACCCCGCGCGCGGGCCGGCCGCGCCCGCGCGCCTCGAGCGCGCTGGTGGTGCTGGCCACCCTGGCGGTGGGCTATACCCTGTGGGTGGCGCAGGACCTGCTGCTGCCGGTACTGCTGGCGATGTTCTTCGCCCTGGTCGGCAATCCGATCATCCGCGTGCTGCGGCGCCTGCACGTGCCGCGCTTCGTCTCGGCGATCGTGCTGGTGATCGGCGGCATCACCGGGACCGTGCTGCTGGGCAACCAGCTGATCGTGCCGGCCGGCGACTGGATCCGCGATGTCCCCAAGGAACTGCGCCAGCTGACGCCGAAGCTGCGGCAGATGGCCAAGCCCGTGCAGGAGGCCAACCAGGCCGCCGAGAACATCGCCCGGGCCGCCGGCGGCGAGACCGGCAAGAAGGTCGAAGTGGTGCGCACCCAGGTCGACGACCCGTTCAAGGTGCTGACCACCACGCCGCGGATGCTGGCCTCGGTGCTGGCGGTGGTCCTGCTGACCCTGTTCTTCATGGTCTATGGCGAGGACCTGCAGCGCAAGGCGATCGCCCTGCTGCCCGGGCGCCAGCAGAAGAAGTTCACGGTCGAGATCATGCAGTCGATCGAGCGCGAGATCTCCCGCTACGTGCTGACCATCAGCGTGATCAACGCGCTGATGGGCCTGATCTTCACCGGCGTGCTGTTCGCCCTGGACATCCCGCTGTCCGAGGCGCTGCTGTGGGGCACGCTGGTGGCGCTGCTGAACTTCGCCCCCTACGTCGGCCCGCTGATCGGCATGCTGGTGATGCTGCTGGTCGGCTTCGTCACCTACAACGACCCGTGGCTGTCGGTGCTGCCGGCGGTCATCTACCTGGTCATGCATACCATCGAGGGACAGATCATCACCCCGATCGTGCTCGGGCGGCGCATGGCCCTGTCGCCGCTGATCCTGATCCTGGCGCTGATGCTGTTCGGCTGGCTGTGGGGCATGATCGGCCTGTTGCTGGCGGTGCCGCTGCTGGTCTGCGTGAAGCTGGTGCTGGCGCGGGTGGAAGGCATGGAAGGCTGGGCGCGGCTG
>SEHC01000615.1 GCA_004173415.1 Lysobacteraceae bacterium | reverse complement strand
GCCGACCACCACCCCGTTGCCGCCGCCGCCCGAGGCCCCGCCGATCGACGTGGCCGAGCCGCGACCGACCGACGTGGTGCAGCCGCCTGCACCGCCGGCACCCCCGGCGCCGACTCCGAATGTCGAAGCCTCCGTGGATGCTTCCTACAAGAACCGCAATCCGCCCAAGTATCCGCCCGCCGCATTGCGTGCCGGCATCACCGGCACCGTGGTCCTGATCATCGACGTGGACGCCAGCGGCAACGTGACCAATGTTTCCGTCGAAAAATCCAGCCGCAACCGTGATCTTGATCGCGCCGCGATGGACGCAGCGCGCAAGTGGCGCTTCAACCCTGGTTCGCAGGGTGGCCAGAAGGTGGCCGGCCGCGTCCGCGTCCCAGTTGACTTCAAGCTTTAAAGCGCGGACAACGCAGCAACGCACGTCCGGGCACAATTCATCACCGCACCACCCTCATCATCACAAATAAAAGGTAAGCGTCATGCTGCAGGAAACCACCGCCGCTGCTGGGGGCACCAACGCCGCCGATGCAATGAAGAACATGGGTTTTGGCCATCTGATCCAAGAGATGACCGCCAACCCCAGCGAATTCGCCGTGTCCTGGATCGTGCTGATCACCCTGGTGATCATGTCGGCCCTGTCCTGGTACTGGACGGTGATCAACTTCATCAAGAACGTGCGCCTCAAGGGCCAGGCCGAACGCGTAACCGGCAGCTTCTGGGATACCGCCAACGCCCAGGACGCGATCCGGCTGATGGAAGAGCAGCCGCGCAACGAGCCGTTCTCCAAGATCGCGCTTGACGCCGCCCAGGCCGCCGCCCACCACCAGCGCAGCGAAGGGTCCAAGCTGGCCGAGTCGCTGAACCGTTCCGAGTTCGTCGACCGCGCCCTGCGCCAGGCCGTGACCCGTGAAAGCTCGAAGCTGCAGGCCGGCATGACCGTGCTGGCGACGGTCGGCGCGACCGCCCCGTTCGTGGGCCTGCTGGGTACCGTGTGGGGCATCTACGGCGCCCTGATCAAGATCGGCGCGACCGGCCAGGCTTCCATCGACGCAGTCGCCGGTCCGGTCGCGCCGATCTTGATCAGGGCGCCGTAGATGCCCCACACGGTACCCAGCAGGCCCACGAACGGGGCGGTCGCGCCGACCGTCGCCAGCACGGTCA
>SEHC01000614.1 GCA_004173415.1 Lysobacteraceae bacterium | reverse complement strand
CTCCAGCACCAGCAGCGGGTCGATGCGCACGTCGAACCGCGCCACCGGGTAGTGGGCGACCGTGCTGAAGAACGCGCCGCAGCGCGCCGCAATCCAGGCACGCGCCAAGCGCTATTTCCGTTCCAGTACCAGCAGCGGATCGATGCGCGCGTCGAACCGCGCCATGGGGTAGTGGGCCACCGTGCTGAAGAACGCGCCGCAGCGCGCCGCAATCCAGGCACGCGCCAAGCGCTATTTCCGTTCCAGCACCAGCAGCGGATCGATGCGCACGTCGAACCAGTTCATCCCCCAGTGCAGATGCGGCCCGGTCGCCCGTCCGGTCGCGCCGACCGCGGCGATGACCTGGCCCTGTTCGACCCGATCGCCGACTTTCACGTCGATGCGCGACAGGTGCAGGAAATTGGAACTAACCCCGAACCCGTGGTCGAGCAGCAAGGTGCCGCCGGTCAGGTAGAGGTCCGGCCCGGCGAACGTCACCACGCCCGCCGCCGGAGCACGCACCGGGGTGCCGGTGGGCGCGGCGATGTCCATGCCCGAATGCCCGGCGCCCGGCTGGCCGTTGTAGACCCGGCCGTTGCCGAAGCGCCCGCTGATGCGCCCCTGGACCGGCCAGGCAAAGGCCTGGGCGAAGTCGGTGCGGTCGTCGTCGCGGCTGCGCGCCGCGGTCACCAGGGCCTGCTCGCGCTTGATCCGCTCGGCGATGGCGGGGGGCGGGTTCACGGTCTTCGGCGGCACCCCGTTGACGTGTTCCAGGGGCCAGTCGCGCCTGGTGACGCTGACCAGCGCCTCATCGCGGATCCCGTCGGGGCGCTTGATCTCGATCTGCAACGGACCCTGTTCGTCGCGGCCCACGCCCAGTACCACGGTGCCATAGCCGCTGGTCCGCAGCCGGCGCCCGGCGTAGTTCACTTCGCTGCCCGGCGGTACCTTGCCGATGACCAGGCCGCCTTGCGGCACGCTGGCCGGGAACACGATGCGGCCGTCCAGCGCCGAGCCGGTCGCCGCGTGCCGCGCGGTCGCCGGCAGCGCACAGGGCGGGAGCAGCGCGAGCAACGCCGCGAGCGGCAGCCAGGCCAGGTGCTTCCTCAACGGTCGAACTCCAGCCGCTGCCCGTCCGGCCTGCCGACCAGGTGTTCGCCGTTCCAGACCATGCGCCCGTTGATCCAG
>SEHC01000149.1 GCA_004173415.1 Lysobacteraceae bacterium | reverse complement strand
CCTGCGTAGACCTTGAGCTTGCGGTACATCTCGCGGCCCAGGGTGTTCTTCGGCAGCATGCCCTTGACCGCGATCTCGATGACGCGCTCGGGGTGGCGCTCAAGCGCCTGGCCCAGGGTTTCGCTCTTCAGGTTGCCGATGTAACCGGTGAACCGGTAATACATCTTGTCGGCCAGCTTGTTGCCGGTCACGTGGATCTTCTCGGCATTGATCACCACCAGGTAATCGCCGGTATCGACGTGCGGGGTGTAGACGGGCTTGTGCTTGCCGCGGAGGCGGCGGGCCAGCTCGGTGGACAGGCGGCCCAGGGTCTTGCCGGTTGCGTCGACGACATACCAGTCACGCTGGACGGTCTCGGACTTGGCGCTAAACGTATTCATGAAGGAGCTCGATGTTGTTTGGTCGGGCGGATTGCGACGGGTTGGCCCCGGCGGAACTTTGCCACGCGTTGTGAATTGTGGAACACAAGAGCGAGGATTGTACGGACAGCTCCGGGCCATTGCAAGCCGGCAAATCCCCCGCAGCGCCGGCCTCCGGCGGCAGGCTGCCACATACCCCGGCCAGACGGCACAATGATCCCATGACTCGATCCCTCACCCTCCTTGACCGCTTGCTGGTCGACGCACAGAACGCACTCGGCACGCTGGCCGGCAGGCCGCTTGCCCGCCGCGCCAACCCCGCCGCCGACACCCCTGACGTGGACCTGGACCCCACCGAGCGTCGCCACGCCGCCGGCCTGATGCGCATCAACCATGTCGGCGAGGTCTGCGCCCAGGGCCTGTATTTCGGCCAGGCCGCGGTCGCCCGCGATCCGCAGACCCGCCAGCACCTGATGGAGGCCGCGCAGGAGGAAACCGACCACCTGCAGACCCTCCCCGAAGCAGACCTGCGCAGCCGCGAGATCATCAAGGTCATGAAGGACGACGAGGCCCGCCATGCCGAACACGCCGAGCAGGCCGGCGCGCGCCTGCTGCCGCAGCCGATCCCCAGGCTGATGACCGCCGCCTCCGACCTGATGAAGGCCGTCGCCTACCGCTTCTGAGGCGCGGCTGGATTCAGGACGGGGAGAACAGCTTCAAGCCCACCACCCCGGCGATGATCAGGGCGATGCAGCCCAGCCGCGCCGGCGAGGCGCTTTCCGAAAACAGCACCACGCCCAGGGTGGCGACCCCGACCGCGCCGATGCCGGTCCAGATCGCATAGGCGGTGCCCACCGGGATGGTGCGCAGGGCCTGGGTCAGCAGCCAGAGGCTGATGCCGGCGGCGACCACGGTGCCCACGCTGGGCCACGTCCGGGTGAAGCCTTCGGTGTACTTCAGGCCGATGGCGAAGCCGATTTCGAAGACGCCGGCGAGCAGCAGGTAGATCCAGGACATGGTGTTCTCCTTGGTGTGGGGCATGGAAACGAAAACGGCCCGGGGCTTTCGCCACGGACCGCCGTCGGTCTTGGTAACGCGGACGGATTCGCCGCGCGCGGGTCGTCCCGCTGCTTGTACTTCAGTCGCAGTGGCGGGGCTTACTCGACCAGGTTGCGGCCGTGGAACAGCTCCTCGATCTCGCGCTTCAACAGCGCCTCGATCTTCATGCGCTCCTTGAACGACAGGTTCTTGGCCTTTTCCTCGAACAGGTACTGGTCCAGGTCGAAGTCCTTCAGGTGCATCTTGGTGTGGAAGATGTTCTCCTGGTAGACGTTGACGTCGAACATCTCGTAGCGCGACTTGATGTTCTTGGCCAGGAAGTCCTGGATCGAGTTGATCTTGTGGTCGATGTAGTGCTTCTTGCCCTTCACGTCGCGGGTAAAACCGCGCACGCGGTAGTCGGCCACCACGATGTCCGACTCGAAGCTCTCGATCAGGTAGTTCAGCGCCTTCAGCGGCGAGATGACCCCGCAGGTGGCCACGTCGATGTCGGCGCGGAAGGTGGCGATGCCGTGCTGGGGATGGGTCTCGGGATAGGTGTGGACGGTGATGTGGCTCTTGTCCAGGTGCGCGACCACCGCGTCGGAAATGATCTCCTTGCCGGCCATCTTCTTGTCGATCACCGGCTCCTCGGAGATCAGGATCGTCACCGAGGCACCCTGCGGGTCGTAGTCCTGGCGGGCCACGTTGAGGATGTTGGCGCCGATGATCTCGGCCACGTCGGTCAGGATCTGGGTCAGGCGGTCGGCGTTGTATTCCTCGTCGATGTAGGCGATGTAACGCTGGCGCTCTTCTTCCGACACCGCATAGCAGACGTCGTAGATGTTGAAGCTCAGCGCCTTGGTGAGGTTGTTGAAACCTTGCAGCCTGAGGCGCGGAAGTGGCTTGACCACGGCAATGATCCCTCTGGGGGAAGCGGCGAGGGGCGCGATTATGCGGCAAATGGGGTGACAGCGAAATGTCCGCCGGCCCCGGGTTTGCCGTTGCGCACGTATTCAGACTAAGCTTGCTTGACCCAGTCGCTGAAATCCCCCGATGAGCCTAGGTACCCCTATTTCCAATCCTGCCCGGATTGCGTCCAGTCCACTGACGCCCGATGCAGCCACCATCGAACGATTCCTGGCCCACTGCCACCGCCGCCGCTATCCGGCGCGGGCGGACGTGTTCCGGCCAGGCGACCCGGCCGGCACGCTCTATTACGTGGTCAGCGGCTCGGTCAGCATCATCACCGAGGAAGAGGACGACCGCGAGCTGGTGCTGGGCTACTTCGGCCCGGGCGAGTTCGTCGGCGAGATGGGCCTCTTCATCGAATCGGACCGCCGCGAAGTGATCCTGCGCACCCGCACCCAGTGCGAGCTGGCCGAGATCAGCTACGAGCGCCTGCACCAGCTGTTCGCCGGCACCCTGGTGGCCGATGCGCCCCGGCTGCTGTATTCGATCGGCTCGCAACTGTCGCGCCGCCTGCTCGATACCAGCCGCAAGGCCAGCCGCCTGGCGTTCCTGGACGTGACCGACCGCATCGTCCGCACCCTGCACGACCTGGCCCGCGAACCGGAAGCCATGAGCCATCCGCAGGGCACCCAGCTGCGCGTCTCCCGGCAGGAGCTGGCCCGCCTGGTCGGCTGCTCGCGCGAGATGGCCGGCCGGGTACTGAAGAAACAGCAGGCCGACGGCGTGCTGCATGCGCGCGGCAAGACCGTCGTTCTCTACGGTACCCGCTGACCGCACCGGTTTGGGGATTGGAAAAGGCGGGCTTCGGCCCGCCTTTTTCCTGCCTGTATCGGCCTGCTGACGCCGCCGGGTCTTCCACCGGCCCAGCCGGCGTCGCTAGGAAGCGACCGGCTCGCCGGCGCGGTCCTTGCAACCCCAGTTGAGGATCGGCGTGCCGGGCGGCAGCGCCCTGCGGAACATTTCCACGCGCCCGGCCTTGGGGTTGACCACCACCGGCGCGCGCGCGGCCTGCAGCAGCGGCAGGTCGGCGCTGCTGTCCGAATAGGCCACATCGACCTGGCCGTAGCCGCGTTCGTGCAGCATCCGCACCTTTTCCTCGTTGTGGCAATGCCGCCGCGCGCCCATGGCGCCGAAGCGCGGCCCGACCGCGGTGCCGATCACCGGCACGTCCTGGTGGGTGACGAAGGCCAGGATCGCGCGGGCCAGCTCCGGCGGCGCGCCGGTGGCGATGACCACGCAATCGCCGCGGCGGCGATGCTCGCGCAGCACGTCCAGGGCAACCGGCAACAGGCGCTGGCGGATCTCCTGCTGGTGGGTGGCCACGTACAGGTCGAGCAGGGCGTCGAAACTGCGGCGCCCGTGCAGGCCGAAGGTGCCGATCCACACGTAACCTGAAATGCCGCGGCGCCGGGTCGGCAGGAACGCGACCATCGGCCCGAGCAGCGGCGTCGCCGCCAGCGCGGCCACGGTGCGCAGGGGGTTGCGCTTCAGCAGCCAGCGCAGCACGTGGCCGAACGAGTCGCCGTCGTAGAGGGTGTGGTCGAAGTCGAAGACCACCACCGGTGCATCCGGCTGCGGCCGGGGATAGGTTTCACTCATAAGGGAAGAATAACTGACGCAGCGCGTCCCCTGGCTCGTCGGCGCGCATGAAGGTTTCGCCGACCAGGAAGGCATGTACGCCGGCGTTGCGCATCCGCTCCACGTCGGCGGCCACCACGATGCCGCTCTCGGTCACCAGCAGGCGGTCCCTGGGCACGGCTTCCTTCATCGACAGGGTGTTGTCCAGCGAGACCTCGAAGGTGCGCAGGTTGCGGTTGTTGATCCCGACCAGTGGCGCCGGCACCTGCAGCGCGCGCTCCAGCTCGTCGATGTCGTGGACTTCCACCAGCACGTCCATGTCCAGCTGCATCGCCAGCCCGGCCAGCTCGACCAGCGGGCCGTCCTCCAGGGCCGCAACGATCAGCAGGACGCAGTCGGCGCCCAGCGCCCGCGCCTCGTAGACCTGGTAGGGGTCGATGACGAAGTCCTTGCGCAGCACCGGCAGGGTGCAAGCGTCGCGCGCCTCCTGCAGGTAGCGGTCGGCGCCCTGGAAGAAGTCCACGTCGGTCAGCACCGAAAGACAGGCCGCGCCGCCATATTCGTAGCTCATGGCGATTTCGCCGGGGCGGAAATCCGGCCGGATCACGCCCTTGGACGGGCTGGCCTTCTTGATCTCCGCGATCACCGCCGTGTCGCCGGTGGCGATGCGCTCGTGCAGCGCGTTGGCGAAGCCGCGCACCGGCGAGGCGTCGCCCGCGCGCGCGATCACCTCGGCCAGGGGCACGCGCGCGCTGCGTTCGGCGACTTCTTCGGCCTTGCGGGCGAGGATGGTGTTGAGGATGTCGGTCATGGCGGTAGTCGGGGGAAGCGAGGAGTGAGCGAAGAGGAGTGAGGAATTAGGGGAGCGAGGAGTTGGTGGGGAGAGGAGAGAGGAGAACGGAGTGCGCATAAGAAGTGGATTTCCCACCGGCGCTCACTCCTCACCCCTCTCCGCTGACTCCTCGCTCCAAACGATCCCAGCCATAGGCGCGTTCGACCCGGGCCACGCGCAACTCGAAGTGGTCGTACCAGTCGCTGCGGCCACGCTCGCGCGCCGCGGTGTGTTCGGCATGGCGGCGCCAGGCCAGGATCGATTCCTCGCTTTCCCAGTAGGCCACGGTGATGCCGAAGCCGTCGCCGCCGCGGATGGATTCCAGGCCGAGGAAGCCGGGCTGCTGCTGCGCAAGCTCGACCATGCGCCCGGCGGTAGCCGCGTAGCCTTCCTCGTCACGCGCGTTGCGCTGCGAGGAGAAGATCACGGCGTAGTACGGCGGCTTTGGCAGGATCGCGAATCCATCAGTCATGCAGGAACCTCACGGTCGTCATTGCCGCGAAAGCGGGAACCCAGCGACTTTCGCTCTCCGCGACCAGCTCGATGACGCAGAAACAAAGTCGCTGGACCCCGGGGACGACGAGCCGAAGCCAATACGCTCATGCGGCAAGCCTCTTCGTCACCGTCACGAATTCCTCCAGTCGGGCCAATGCGGCACCCGTGGTGATCGCCTCGCGCGACAGCGCGATCCCCGCCTCGATCGATTCGGCCACGCCGGCCACGTACAGCGCCGCGCCGGCATTCAGCACCACGATCTCGCGGGCCGGGCCGGGCCGGTTGTCGAGCACGCCCAGCAGCATCGCCTTGGACTCGGCCGCATCGGCCACGCGCAGGTTGCGGCTGGCCGACATGGCAATGCCGAAATCCTCCGGGTGCAGCTCGTACTCGGTGACCACGCCGTCGCGCAGCTCGCCGACCAGGGTCGCGGCGCCCAGCGAGAGCTCGTCCATGCCGTCGCGGCCCCAGACCACCAGCGCGCGCTCGGCGCCCAGCTCGTGCAGCACGCGCGCCTGGATGCCGACCAGGTCGGGGTGGAACACGCCCATCAGGATGCCGGGGGCGCCGGCGGGGTTGGTCAGCGGCCCGAGGATGTTGAAGAGCGTGCGCACGCCCATCTCCCGGCGCACCGGGGCGACCACCTTCATCGCCGGGTGGTGCACGGGGGCGAACATGAAGCCGATGCCGGTCTCTTCGATCGAGCGGGCCACCTGCCCTGGCTGCAGTTCGATGCTCGCGCCCAGCGCCTCCAGCACGTCGGCGCTGCCGGACTTGGAGGAAACGCTGCGGTTGCCGTGCTTGGCGATGCGCGCGCCGGCCGCGGCGGCGACGAACATCGAGCAGGTCGAGATGTTGAAGGTGTGCGAACCGTCGCCACCGGTGCCGACGATGTCCACCAGATGGGTCTTGTCGGGCACGTCCACGGTGCGCGAGAACTCGCGCATCACCGTGGCCGCGCCGGCGATCTCGCCGACGGTCTCCTTCTTGACCCGCAGGCCGGTGAGGATCGCCGCGGTCATCACGGGCGAAACTTCGCCGCGCATGACCAGCCGCATCAGGTCGACCATCTCGTCATGGAAGATCTCGCGGTGTTCGATGGTGCGCTGCAGGGCTTCTTGGGGGGTCAGGGGCATCGGGGGGCCAGGAATCGGGAAATGGAGCAATCGGGAAATCGGAGAAATCGGGGAAATCGGGGAAATTGGGGAAATCTGGGAAATCTGGGAAATCTGGGAAATCTGGGAAATCTGGGAAATCTGGGAA
>SEHC01000613.1 GCA_004173415.1 Lysobacteraceae bacterium | reverse complement strand
CAGGACTACCTGGTCGTCGGCCGCGTGACCGATGCCGGGGCCGGCAGCTACCGGGTGGAATACGAACTCTTCGATGTGGCCAAGCAGGAACGACTGCTGGGCCTGGCCATGACCGCGCGTTCCAACGCGATGCGCGACGTCGCCCACCAGATGGCCGACGCGATCTACGAGAAGATCCTCGGCGTGCGCGGGGCGTTCTGGACCCGCATCGCCTACATCACCCAGACCGGGCTGGGCAAGGAAGCGCGCTACGCGCTGATGGTCGCCGATTCCGATGGCTTCAATCCGCAGACCGTGGTCCGTTCGGCCGAGCCGCTGCTGTCGCCGTCCTGGAGCCCCGATGGCAGCAAGCTGGCCTATGTCAGCTTCGAACGTGGAAACTCCTCGATCTACATCCAGAACATCGCCACCGGCGCCCGTGAACTGGTCTCCAGCTTCCGCGGCATCAATGGCGCCCCGACCTTCTCCCCCGACGGCGGCCGCCTGGCCCTGACCCTGTCGCGCAGCGGCAACCCCGAGATCTACGTGATGAACCTGGGCAGCAAGCAGCTGACCCAGCTGACCAACCAGTTCGGCATCGACACCGAGCCGACCTGGAGCGCGGATGGCGCGAGCATCTACTTCACCTCCGACCGCGGTGGCCGCCCGCAGATCTACCGGGTCCCGGCCAGCGGCGGCAGCGCCTCGCGGGTCACCTTCCAGGGCAATTACAACGCCACCGCGACGGTCTCCTACGACGGCAAGAAGATCGCGGTCGCCCAGGGCAGCGGCAACAATTACCGCATCGCGATGATGGACAGCAGCCTGGGCTCGCCGCGCTGGAGCACGCTCTCGCCCGGGTCGCTGGACGAATCGCCGAGCTTCGCCCCGAACGCAAGCATGGTCCTGTACGCCGCCCGCGAAGGCCGGCGCGGCGTGCTCTACGCGGTTTCCGCCGATGCACGGGTGCGCCAGCGGCTGGTCCTGGCCGAAGGCGACGTGCGCGAGCCGGCGTGGTCGCCTTACCGTACACCCCGCTGACACAAGCCCCCTGTTAATATTGCTAAATAGACTTATCCACCCCGTGCCAAGCCCGAGGACCGCCCGATGAACAACACCACCCGCGTAGTCATGCTCTCCCTGCTTTCCGTGGCCGTCCTGGCCGGCTGCAAGAAGACCGTCAAGGAAACC
>SEHC01000148.1 GCA_004173415.1 Lysobacteraceae bacterium | reverse complement strand
GGGATCCGTCCGTGTCCGCCGCCATAACCCACGTTGGCGGGAATGGCCTGCTGGACGTTGACGATGTGGTCGTGGCAGACCCGGTCCAGCTCGGCGGTGGTCACTCCGGGCTTCACATGCGGCGCCACTACCTGCAGCACCTCAGCCGCCAGGCGGCCGGCGATTCGCATCTGCTGGAGTTCTTCGGGGGTCTTGAGATTGATGGCCATGGGGCGATTATCGTCGATTTGGCGGGCGATTGACTCGGACAGCCCCGAATCGGGGGGTCCATCGGCGCTCTACGGCGGATCGGCCAGGCTCCAAGAAATTGCGTAATTCCCGTTACGCGCGTGACCTGCCGCATACTTATATGACCTATTGCGTCACATTTTTTTAGCGGTGGCCTAGGTACGGGGATCCACACAAGACCTGGACTTCTTCCTGAACACGGGAAGTTCACCTTGCTCGAAAGTTGGCACGGCGTTTGCTTACACCCCTTCGAAAGCGCGTTCGCGGCGAGTTTGCTGCGGGGCAGCGACAGGCCAGGAAGCCTGCCGGCAGGTTCACGGACAGCACCTTGACGGTTCTTCACTCACTCCACTTTTGCCTCATTTACTTACAGGGAAATCCACCAATGCGTCTGCTCAACAAGGCCGCTCTTGCCACTGCCCTCCTCGTCGCCGCCGGCCAAGCCGCCGCCGCGACCGACACGGCTTCTTTCCAGGTCAAGATCGTCATCACCGAATCCTGCGACATCCATACCGTTACCGCGACCGAACTGGATTTCGGCACCCGTGCCCGCTCCACCGGCAACTGGGACTCGGCCAGCGCCCTTACCGTCAACTGCTCCACCGGCACCCCGTACACCATCGCCATGGGCAATGGCTTGAATCCGTCCGCCGTTGCGGTTTCCGCGACCAACCGGCGCATGGCCAATGGCGGCAACTTCGTTCCTTACGGCCTGTTCCGCGACATCGGCCGCAGCACCCTGTGGGGTTCGACCACGGGCACCGACACCCTGGCCGGCACCGGCACCGGCATTAATGTGACCGTGCCGGTCTACGGCCGCGTGCCCGCCGCCTCGACCAACGTCCCGGCCGGCACCTACCTCGACGTTGTCGTTGCCACCATCACCTACTGATGCACATGGGCACATCCCTGCCTCGATGCCTGCGCCAGGCCACCGCCTGGTTGCTGGTTGCCGCATGTGCACTGCTGGCGCCGGCCGTCCTGGCCGGTGACCTGCAGGTATCGCCGATTTCGCTGGAATTTTCCCCAACCGAGCAGGCGCAGGGTTTGTGGCTGAGCAATACCGGAACGGCCACGCTGCGCGCGCAGGTGCGCGTGCAGCAATGGTCGCAAGCCGGGGGCGAAGAAACCCTGGCCAACACCAGCGAACTGGTGGCCAGTCCCCCGATCCTGGAAATACCCCCTGGCCAAAGCCAGTTGGTGCGGATCATCCGCCTGGCCGCCGACCCTTCGCCGCGCGAGCTGAGCTACCGCCTGCTGGTCGACGAGCTGCCGGATGAAACCCGGGCAGAAACTTCGGGTCTGCAGTTGCTCCTGCGCTATTCGATTCCCGTGTTCGTGCTTCCCGGAGGCACGGCGCCGACGCTGGCGTCAAGCCAGCCGGCACCGGCTACGGACACCTCCGCACTGGCCGCAAGTTTGCAAACCGGCAACGGCGGCGTGCTGCAGCTGGACAACCGGGGCCGGCAACGGGTCCGGATAAGCAACCTGGTCTACGTCAACGCCGATGGCAGCAGGATAGAGCTGGTTCCTGGCTTGCTGGGATACGTGCTGGCGGGACAGCAGATGCAGTGGCCCTTGCCACTGCCCGGGTCGGCACGCGCCGGCGGCACACTGAAGGCCAAGTTCAACAATGACGCCGCAGAACAAACCCTGTCGCTTCAGCCTCCTGTCCGCTAGCGTTTCCGTCGTCCTCGCCGCCCTGTCGATGCCTGCTGCCGCAATTGAAGCCGGCGCGGCGCCCGCGGCACGGCCGGCCGGCGGAATCCTGACGACCGGCCTCTCGCTTGCCTCGTCGGGCGACGAGACCGGCCTCCTGACTTCTCAAGCGCAGGAACTCTATCTGGAAGTGGTGCTGAACCAGTCCGCCACCGGCCGGCTGGCTCGATTCGTCATGGAAGAAGGACAGTTGCGGGCAAGCGTCGGCACCCTGCGCGAACTCGGCATCAAATGGCCGGGCAGTGCCAGTGCTGCGGGCCTGGTTGCGCTGCGGGACATCCCCGGCCTGCAAGCCGACTACGACGCTGCGCGCCAACGGATCTCGCTGTCGCTCCCACTGGCTATGCTGGACCGCGCCCCGGTCCGGTTCGGTTTCAGCCAGCCCGATGCGCCGCGCATTGATCCGGCCACGCGCGCGCCAGGGCTGATCCTCAACTACGACTGGTACGGACAGCGCGGCGACGGCTACGGCTCGCTGAGCGGCTGGAACGAATTGCGGCTGTTCGGCGTCGGGCCGGGCACATGGAGCAACACCATGAACAGCCGTCTGGTCTATGGCCAGGGACTTGATGGTGAAAGCATCTACCGGCACGAGAATGTTCGGCTGGACACGTCCTGGCAGCTGGACCTGCCGGACCGCATGCTCTCGGTGAGCGTCGGCGATGCCGTGAGCGGCGCTGTTTCCTGGTCACGCGCCACCCGCTTTGGCGGCGTACGGGTGTCGCGCAACTTTTCCCTGCAGCCCTACCGGGTTACCGCGCCATTGGCCTCGTTCACCGGCGAAGCGGCCTTGCCGTCGACCGTGGACCTGCTGATCAACGGGCTCAGGCAGTCCAGCCAGCAAGTGCAGCCGGGCCAGTTCCAGATCGACAGTGTGCCGGCACTCAATGGCGCAGGCCACGCCCAACTTGTGATCACCGATCTCAACGGCCGCAGCCAACTGGTCAACTTCTCGCTCTACGGCAGCCCCGAACTGTTGCAGGCCGGCCTCTCCGATTGGTCCGTGGACATGGGCGTGGTGCGCCAGGAATACGGCAACCAGTCCTTCGCCTATGCGGACGACCCCATGGCCATTGCCAGTGGCCGGTACGGCCTCAGCGATCGAACCACCCTGGAAGCCCACGCCGAGACCACGCGCGGCCTGCAGCTCGGCGGCATCGGCGGTGTCTGGCTGCTGG
This sequence comes from Lysobacteraceae bacterium, assembly GCA_004173415.1. Taxonomy (GTDB): domain Bacteria; phylum Pseudomonadota; class Gammaproteobacteria; order Xanthomonadales; family Xanthomonadaceae; genus Pseudoxanthomonas_A. The sequence goes on along the minus strand of SEHC01000148.1, from coordinate 2,628 downwards.
GCAGCCGCGGCGGCGTCTTCAGCGGAGCCATCGCGGGCAGCAGCCATGCCGGGAACAGTGGACTGCAGGGCAGTGCCAGCTATCAATGGAGTTCGCCGGCCTTCAACCTGTTCCTCGGCAGCACCCGGCGTGACGCCGAATTCCGTGACGTCGCCAGCCTGGAGAATTCCGTCCTGCCCCGGGGAACCGACCAGGCCTTTCTCGGATTCAACAGCTGGCTGGGTCAATGGGGAACCAGCTATGTGAGCCAGCAGTACGCGAGCGAGGAACGCACCCGCTTCCTCAGCCTCAGCTGGTCGCGGCAGCTGCCGGTGGGCGGCAACCTGAACTTCAGCGTGAACCGCGACCTCGGGCGACGCGACGGCTACAGCGCCTACCTGTCCTGGTCGATGCCGCTTGATCGCTACACGTCCGTATCGGCCAGCGGCCGGCACAGCCGTAACGCCCGGAACGTGTCTGCGGAAGTGTCACGCGCGGCGCCGGCCGACCTGGGTGGCTGGGGCTGGCGGGCGCAAAGCACTTTGGGCGACAACGCCGGCGCGCAGGCGCAGATCAGCCAGCTAGGCCGTTACGGCCAATGGCTCGCGGGTGCGGACCACTGGCGCGGCAGCAAGGGGCTGGATTCGTCGACCAGCATCTACGCCAACGCCAACGGCGGACTGGTGCTGATGGGCGGACATGCCTATGCCATGCGCCGCGTCGACGATTCGTTCGCGCTGGTTTCCACCCACGGGGTGGCCAACGTGCCGGTCAAGCTTGAGAACAGGCTGGTGGGACATACCGACGACAACGGCCTGTTGTTCATCAACCGCCTCAACGCGTGGCAACGCAACCAGCTTTCTATCGATCCCATGCAGTTGCCCGCGGACATGCTGGTTGAACGCACGACGCTGGATGCCGTGCCGCAAAGCCGCAGCGGGATGCTGGCCGACTTCGCGATGCGCCGCATTGTGTCGGTGCAGGCCAGCCTGCGCGACGACGCCGGCGAGCCGGTGGCCGCGGGCAGCGAGGTCTTCCTGTTGGCGGCCGATGGCGGCGCGCCCGTGCCGTTGACGTTCGTAGGCCATGACGGAGCCATCTACCTGCAGGATCCGCCTGGCAATGCACGCCTGCAGGTGAAGTCCAGGAGCCGCTCATGTTCTGCGACACTGCCTGCCGTGCCGGGATCCTCCAGCCGGGTCGATCTGGGCGAGCTGACCTGCCGATGAAACCTGTCCGCGAGGGAAACATGCCAATGCCCGTCCACCCGCACGCATTCTCCCTGCCGATGTTGGCGATCCTGCTCAAGCTCTCGCTGTGCCTGCTGCTCTGGTCGGCGGCGGCCGCGCCCGCGAACGCACAGAGTTGCTGGGTAACCGAGCAGCCGACGATCGCCTTCGGCGAGGTCGGGACCGCTGGCAAGGACACCGTCGACAACCTCGTCTTCCGTTGCCAGCGCAATATTTTCGAATTCACCGCTTTCCGGGTTTGCCTGTCCTTGCCCGAGGGCAGCCCGATCGCCGGCATCAATCCCCGCTACATGACCAACTACAACGGCGCGCAGATGGCGTACAACCTGTACTCCGACCCTGCGCGCACCCAGGTCATCGGCCCGTATGGCAGCCCCTATCCCGCGTATTCCACGACCCTCACGTTGTCCACCTTGTTCACCTATGAGGGAAACGGGACGATGCCGGTCTACGCGCGCGCGCTGCCCAACCAGTCGCTTCCCTCGACCTACGCCTACCAAAGCCAGCTCAATGGCGGCCAGTTGCGCTACAGCTACAACACCGGGGGATTGTCGACGCCAGCCACGCCCACTCTGGCGCAATGCCTGTCGGGTAGCGGCACCTCTGGTTCGGGGATCGTCAGCGGCGTCTATACCGGTGTCTCCGCCACCTTCGCCAATACCTGCCGCATCACCACCGCCACCGACCTGGATTTCGGCGCGGTGACGGGGCTACCGGCCAACCGTGACCAGACCAGCACCATCCAGCTGCAATGCCCACTGGGTGCCGTCTGGCGCGTCGGACTCAACAATGGCGCCAACGCCAATGGCAATGTCCGCCGGATGGCGGGACCTTCGGGAAGCTTTCTCACCTACGACCTGTACCGCGACAGCGGCCGCGGCCAGCGCTGGGGCAATACCTTGGGCACGGATACAAGCGGCGGCACGGGTACCAACGCTACCCAGTCGTTGACCGTGTACGGACGCGTCCCGGCCCAGCCCACTCCGGTCCGGGGTAGCTTTTCCGACACGGTGATCGTGACCCTCACCTACTGAGCGCGGGTCGGTGGTGGCTGCGGGCCTGCACATTTGCCGCAGCGGCTGCCGAGGGCTATAATTCCGCGGCTTTGCCGGGCCCTGCCCGCCAATCCGTCCACGCCGGACGACACCGGCGAATACACACCTGCAGCCACAGCCCGTGCCGGGGTGCCTCGAGATTCCCAATGGAATCAAGGGGTTCGGACACGGAAGCTGCAGGGAGGCCCAACCCCGGAACCATCGCCAGTCGCCTCCATGAGGTGTCTGGCACCCGCCTTTACCCAAAGCTGGCGGCCGGTTCCCCCTCAGGAGTCACTGCAATGCCCCAAGTCACCATGCGCCAGATGCTGGAAGCCGGCGTCCATTTCGGCCACCAGACCCGC
>SEHC01000612.1 GCA_004173415.1 Lysobacteraceae bacterium | reverse complement strand
CTGGCGCTGATGTTGCCGCGGGTCAGGTTCGGGGTGTCGCCGAGCAGGCCCGACAGCGGATAGCCCACGCTGGTGACCGCTTCGCCCAGCACGATGCCGTGGCCCTGGCGCAGGGCCAGCGTCGCTGCGCGCGGCTTGCCCGAGTCGAGCACGGCCACGTCGAGCAATGCGCTGGAAGCCCTGGCCTTGACCGGGAAAGTGGCGCCATCCTGGTGCGCCTCGATCAGCATGCAGTCGCGCGATACATGCGCGGCGGTGAGCAGGTTGCCGGACTGGTTGATGAAGAAGGCGGTGCCGGTGCGCAGTGGCTTGCTGCGGTCGACCAGCGGGGCGTAGTCGATCCTGGCGGTCGAACCGGTACTGGGCAGCAGCGCCGGATCGGGCTTCAGCCTGGCCTGGATCGCGGCCATCACCTTGCTGATGGCCAGGGTCGATGCGGCCGCGGCCGCGGCGTTGAAGTTGTTGGCCTTGATCGGCGCGGACTGGGTCGTATCGCCGCTGAGCAGGTCCTTGCCATTGCCGTCGTACACGCCGTAGCCCAGGGTCAGGTTGAGCTTGCCGGCCTCGACCTTCCATTTCGGCTCCAGGTCGACCAGCAAGGCATAGGTTTGCTCGGCCTCGGCCGGAGCCAGGTGCAAGGTGGGGAAATAGCGTCGCCCGACCTCGGTCAGCGAGTCGGAAAACGCCTTGCCCGGCTCGATCCACAGGTTGCCCGCGGGAAGGTAGCTGCGGGCGGTCAAGAACGAGGGCGGGACATAGACCGCGATCGCAGTCGGGTTGGGCGTGATCGGCAGGTCCTTGCCTGCGGGCGCGGCAAGGCCGACGGAGGCGGGCAGCAGCAAGGTGGCAAAGGCCAGCACCGGTGCGACCAGGGCAGGCAAGGACATGGCAGATCGCATTGGAAGACATTCCCCGGACTGCGCCGTGCGGCCCTGTTCGGGACCGGTGCGCGACATGGACAAGGTGTGACCGGCCCGCTTGCTGGAAGCCCCCAACCGGTCGCGGAAAGTCTATCCGATCCTGCTCGTCCACAGAATCGCGCCGAGCGCTTTGGCGCGTAGCGCGTGGCCCTCAGGCCAGGCCGTAATCCTTCAGCTTCTTGCGCAGGGTGGCGCGATGGATGCCGAGCAGGGCCGCGGCGCGGCTCTGGTTGCCCTCGCAGTGGTTGAGGACCTCGACGAACAGG
>SEHC01000147.1 GCA_004173415.1 Lysobacteraceae bacterium | reverse complement strand
GATTGCGTGGCGCTGGCGAACTGGATCTGCGATGTGCTGGATGCGCCGGGCGACGAGAACGTCATCGCCGGCGTCCGCGAGAACGTGACCCGGCAATGCAAGCAGTTCCCGGTGTACGGCTGATCACATGCGCACGATTGCCTTTCGTTTTCTTCCTTGCGCTCTCGCAGCTGCCGTTCTATTTCTGCTTGGTGCACCCAGCCTGAGAGCCGGTGAAGATGGGCAAGCCGAGTTCGCCAAGTTCCTGGTCAGCAAGAAGATCGCCAAGGTGTGTCTTGACGTACTCGTGGATGACCAGGGTGCAATGACCGTGGCGCGATCGTCTGGCGATACGAAGATCGACAGGAAGGCACTGGATTTATTGCAGGGATCCAACACGATCGCCGACATGGCCAGGAAAAGCCAGCAGGGGGTCGATGGAAAAAAACGACTGCCCTTGAGCTTCGACCACACGGCGATCTTTCCGAAAGGGAAGATTTACTGCCCGGCAGAAAGTGCCCCAAGCGATCCGAAATAACCAATGCATTGCCCCTTCTGCCAGCACACCGACACCCGCGTGATCGACTCGCGCGTTTCCGAGGACGGCGCCACCATCCGCCGCCGCCGCGAGTGCGAGGCCTGTGGCGAACGCTTCAGCACGCTGGAAAACATCGAGATCAAGCTGCCCACCGTCATCAAGGGCGACGGCCGGCGCGATACCTTCGATGCGCGCAAGCTGCGCGTGGGTTTCGACCGCGCGCTGCAGAAGCGCCCGGTGTCGGAAGAGCAGATCGAATCGGCGGTCCGCGCGGTCATCCACCAGATCCGCATGAGCGGCGAGCGCGAGATCGTATCGCGCAAGATCGGCGAACTGGTGATGACCGAACTACGCAAGCTCGACCATGTCGGCTACGTGCGCTTCGCCTCGGTCTACCGCAGTTTCGAGGACGTGGCCGACTTCCGCGAGGAGATCGAGAAGCTGGAACGCGACCTGCCGGCCGCCAGCGGCCAGTTGCCGTTGCTGGGCGGGGACGTGGTCCCGTTCGACAAGAACGTGGACAAGAACAAGAAGCGCTAGGTCGGCGTGCGCATCGGGTACCTCTGCGACCATCCGCGGCACCGTTCCCCGCTGGCGCAGGCGCATGTCGAGGCCTTCGGCGGCCTGCTGCCGAAGTGGACCCACGCCGAGGCGCTGGCCGAACTGGAGTCCCACCGCCGGCGCCGCGCCGTTCCCACCACCGTGGTCGCGCTGGAACGCGGGCGGTGGCTGGGGTCGGCCAGCCTGCTGCGGAACGACCATGAGGACATACGCCAGTATTCGCCCTGGCTGGCGTCCCTGTATGTCCGGCCGGAGTCGCGCGGACGACGGGTCGGCGCGGCGCTGGTGGATCGTTGCGTGGCCGATGCGGCGGCGCTGGGCATCACCCGCCTGTACCTGTACTGCACCGAGGACCTGTGCCCCTGGTACCGGCGCCTGGGCTGGAGCGAACATGACCGGATCCCGCTTGGCCCGCTGCGGGTCGTGGTGATGGCGATCGACTGCGCAAAGGAGACACTGCCATGAGCCAATTCTCGTCCACCGACCACCTGCTGATGGCCCGCGCCCTGCGCCTGGCCGAACGCGGGGCCTACACCACCAAGCCCAATCCCATGGTCGGCTGCGTGATCGCCCATGAGGGGGACGTGGTGGGCGAGGGTTTCCACCAGTACGCCGGCCAGGCGCATGCCGAGGTGGTCGCGCTGGAGGCCGCCGGCGACCGCGCGCGAGGCGCGACCGCCTACGTCACTCTGGAGCCCTGCGCCCATACCGGCCGCACCGGCCCCTGCGCCGAAGCGCTGGCGGCGGCGGGTATCGCCCGGGTGGTGGCGGCGATGCGCGATCCGTTCAACCAGGTGGATGGCGCCGGATTCGAGCGCCTGCGCTCGGCCGGCGCCGTGGTCGAGTCGGGCCTGATGGAGGCGCAGGCGCGGCATCTCAACCGCGGCTTCCTGTCGCGCATCGAGCGTGGGCGGCCATGGTTGCGGGTCAAGCTGGCGACCAGCCTGGACGGACGCACGGCGATGGCCAGCGGCGACTCCAAATGGATCAGTGGCGAGGCATCGCGACTGGACGTGCAAAGCTGGCGCGCGCGCTCCGGCGCGATCCTCACCGGCTCCAACACGGTGCTGGTCGACGACCCGTCGCTGACCGTGCGCCTAGGCGACGACACCCCGTTCGTGGCGCCGTTGCGGGTCGTGCTGGACCCGGGCCTGGCCACGATCGCGCGGGGCAAGGTCCGCGACGGCTCGGCGCCGACGCTCTACCTGCATGGCCCTGAGATCAAGCCGCCGCAAAACCTCGAGGTACAGCGGGCGGCAGTGCCGGTAGTCGCCGGGCGTTTCGACCTCGAGGCGGTGCTGCAATTGCTTGCCGCGCGCGAAATCAACGAGGTCCACGTCGAGGCGGGCGCGACCCTGGCCGGTGCATTCCTGGCCGCGGGGCTGGTCGACGAACTGCTGCTTTACGTCGCCCCGGTCCTGCTGGGCGACCAGGCGCGACCGCTGTTCTCCGGCCTGTCGATTGCGGCCATGGCCGAGCGGGTCAAGCTGCAGTTGGTGGACGCCCGCAGCGTGGGCGAGGACCAGCGCCTGCTGCTGCGGCCCGCACCGGCGCCATGAGCGGCAAGGTACCGGACCGGTCCGCCGCGCCCGTCGCCGTGGCAGGCTTCAAGGACCACTTCTCGCAAGTTGCCGGCGCCTATGCACAGTGGCGGCCGTCCTACCCCGAGGCGCTGTTCGATGCGATCGGCGCGGTGGTCGCGGCCGGAGCGGCGGTCTGGGAACCGGGCTGCGGCAGCGGCCAGGCCACGCGTGGATTGAGCCGCCGCTTCGGCCGCATCTTTGCCACCGATCCCAGCGCAGCCCAGCTCGACCAGCACTGGGCGTTGGCCGATCCGGGCAATGTGACCCTGGCGGTGGAACCGGGCGAGGCCACTTCGCTGGCCGACCGCAGCGTCGGCCTGGTCGCGGTGGCGCAGGCCTTGCACTGGTTCGACCGCACGCGCTTCTTCGCCGAATGCGGGCGCGTGCTGGCGCCCGGCGGCGTGCTGGCCGCCTGGACCTACCAGGACCTGGTGTTTCCCGACGAACTGGCCGGACCCGCCGATGCGTTCCGCGAGCAGATCGCAGCCCATTGGCCGGCCGAGCGCGCCGAAGTCGACGCCGGTTATGCCGGCTACGCCTGGCCGTTCCCGGCCTTGCCCGCGCCACCGCTGCGGCTTTCGGCAGAGTGGAACCTGCTGCAGTTGCTCGGCTACTTGGGCAGTCTCTCGGCTACCGCGCGCTGTCGCGCCTCCACCGGGCGAGATCCGGTGGCAGACCAGGCCGACGCCCTGGCGGCGGCTTGGGGCGAACCCGCGCGGGTGCGCACGATGCACTGGCCACTGGTCCTGCACCTGCGCCGCAAGGCCGACTGAGTCCGCCTGCGCAACGCATCGTCCGGCCCGGCCCCGCGGGGCTTGCCGGGACCCGGATGCTAGAATCGCCGCGCCAGCACATCGGCGCATACATAACGTCTTCAGGGCGGGGTGCGATTCCCCACCGGCGGTAGGTCCAGGCGCCAGCGGCGCCTGCGACGAGCCCGCGAGCGCTTCCCACAGCGGGAAGGTCAGCAGATCCGGTCCGATGCCGGAGCCGACGGTCATAGTCCGGATGAAAGAAGACGAGCCGCCAGCGACCCGATGGTCGCGGCGTCTCATTGCCCTGTGGGCGTTTTTCGCATATCTCAACGCGGGAAACGGTCCATGTCCACGTACACACGCACGTACACCCAAGCTTTCCAGCCCGCTCCCGCAGCAGGGGCGCGCTGATGTTCACCGGGATCATCGAAGGGGTCGGCACGCTGGTTTCGCTTGAGCCGCGTGGTGGCGATGCGCGTTTGGCCATCGCGGTCGGTAGCCTGCCGTTCGAACAGGTGCGGCTGGGGGAAAGCATCGCGGTCAACGGGGTCTGCCTGACCGTGGTGGCCTTCGACGCCTCCTCGTTCGAGGCCGATGCGTCCACCGAAACCCTGTCGCTGACCACCCTCGGCGGCCTCGCCGCCGGCGCGCTGCTGAACCTGGAGCGGGCGATGCGGCCCAGCGACCGCCTGGGCGGGCACCTGGTGAGCGGCCATGTCGACGGCACAGGCAAGGTCGTCTCGGTGCACGAGGATGCGCGCGCGCAACGCTGGCGCTTCGCCGCCCCGCAGGCCCTGCTCCGCTATATCGCGAAGAAGGGTTCGATCTGCGTCGACGGGGTCAGCCTCACGGTCAACGAAGCCGACGCCGATGGCTTCGAGGTCGCGCTGATACCGCATACCGTCGCCCACACGGCATTCGCGCAAACCACGGTCGGCGCTGCGGTGAACCTGGAGATCGACCTGGTCGCACGTTACGTCGAACGCCTGCTGGGTACCCGCTCCGTGGAGGCAGGCGCATGAGTTTCGCCACGATTCCCGAGCTGCTGGAAGAGATCCGCAACGGCCGCATGGTCGTGATCGTCGACGACGAGGACCGCGAGAACGAAGGCGACCTGATCATGGCCGCCGAGATGGTAAAGCCCACCGACATCAACTTCATGGTGACCCACGCCCGCGGCCTGGTGTGCCTGTCGCTGACCCGCGAACGCTGCGGCCAGCTGGGCCTGCCGCCGATGGTCCAGGACAACACCTCGCAGCACCATACCAACTTCACCGTCAGCATCGAGGCGGCCGAAGGCGTGACCACCGGCATCTCCGCCTACGACCGCGCCCACACCATCCGCACCGCGGTGCGCCCGGACGTGAAGCCGGCGGACCTGTCGCAGCCGGGCCACATCTTCCCGCTGATGGCCCAGCCCGGCGGCGTGCTCAATCGCGCCGGCCACACCGAGGCCGCCGCCGACCTGGCCCTGCTGGCCGGACTGGAACCTGCCGGGGTCCTGGTCGAAATCCTCAATGCCGACGGCAGCATGGCCCGGCGCCCGCAGCTGGAGCTGTTCGCCCGCGAGCATGGCCTGAAGATCGGTTCCATCGAGGAGCTGATCCGCTACCGGCTGAGCACCGAGCACACCGTCGAGCGCGTGGACGTGCGCGCGATCGACACCGAGCATGGGCCATTCCAGCTGCATACCTATCGCGACCGCCTCAGCCACGGCCTGCATTTCGCCCTGTTGCGCGGACAGCCCGATGCCACGCTGCCGACCCTGGTCCGGGTGCAGATGCAGAACCCGCTGGCTGATGCGCTGCACTGGCGCCGCGCCGATTTCGGCACGCCGGTCGGTGAAGTGCTGGCGGCGATCGCAGCCGAAGGTCGTGGCGCGCTGGTCCTGCTGGGCGACGCCGGCACGCCCCAGGCCTTGCTCGAGCGTATCCGTGCCGAGCCCGGGCACGAGCCCGAATCGCCGCCGGGCGGTGCGTTGGCCGAATGGCGGCGCAATGGCGCCGGGGCGCAGATCCTGGCCGACCTGGGCCTGGGCAAGTTGCGGGTGCTGGGTACGCCGCGCCGGCAGGTTGCCCTGGCGGGTTACGGCCTGGACGTCGTCGAGTACCTGCCGTATTGAGCGCCGGCGCCCTTGTCTCCCCGGTCCGGGGGCGATGCGGGTCCCCGGCTGCTAAACTTCCCGCCCCGTCCGGTACCGTCTCCCATGCCCCATTACGAAGGCGACCTGCGCGCCCCTGAAGCCGCACGTTTCGCGATCATCGCCAGCCGCTGGAATCCGCGCATCACCGATGCCCTGGTCACCGGCGCCCGCCAGAGCCTGGCCGGCAACGGCGTGGCCGA
>SEHC01000146.1 GCA_004173415.1 Lysobacteraceae bacterium | reverse complement strand
GGCCGCAAGGGCGTGGTCGGCCTGAACTTCTTCTACCGCGACGTCAAGGACCTGATCGAGATCGTCAACACCGGCGAGCCCAGCGAAGAGATGCAGGACACCTGGGAAGAGATGATCGAGGACGGCGACGCGGTCGACCTGGCCGATGCGATGGCGCAGGAACCGGCCGAAAGCTGGCTGTACACCTCGTCCAATGTCGGCGACGGCAAGGTCTATGGCTTCGAGTTCGACCTGTCCACGCCGCTGTCGGCACTCGGCCTGGAGAACACCGGCATCTTCGCCAACTACTCGTGGGTGAATTCGAAGGTGGACGATTTCCTCGGCGAACGCCGTTTCAACGACCAGGCCAAGTCGGTCTACAACATCGGCTTCATCCACGACATCCCGACCTGGGGCGCCAGCTTCGGCGCGACCTACCGCAAGCAGGGCAACGCCTACACGCGGATGCTGGGCGAGGAAGCCGTCATCCGCTACGGCGGCGAACTGGACGTGTTCGTCGAAAAGCGCTTCGGCAAGAGCGTGTCGCTGCGCCTGAGCGCCAACAACCTGCTGGACGCCAGCAAGGACGAGTTCTTCGACAAGTTCAACACCCTGCAGGAACAGCTCGGCCGCGACTACGACGAGTACGAGACCGAAACCGAGGAAGCCGGCCCGAGCTACCAGCTGGTCATGCGCTGGGCGTTCTGATCGCGCCGCAAGTTCCGCGACACGAGAAGCCGGCCCTGCGCCGGCTTCTTTTTCTTGTAGGAGCGCACCTGGGCGCGACCGTGGCAGTGGCGCTGCGCGGAGAACTACGCAGGTACGCAAGGTTCACGGTCGCGCCCGGGTGCACTCCTACACAGGTCGTCGGCTTTGTTGCAGACTTGCGGCATCGATCCGGAGCCGCGCACATGAAAACCGTAGAAGTCCGCCACCCCCTGGTCCAGCACAAGATCGGCCTGCTGCGGAACGCCAGTCTCAACACCAAGGACTTCCGCGAACTGGTCACCGAACTGGGCACGCTGCTGGCCTACGAGGCTACCGCCGACCTGGAACTGACCGCCGAAACCATGCGCGGCTGGGCCGGCCCGGTGCAGGTGAAGAAAATCGCCGGGGCCAAGATCACCCTGGTGCCGATCCTGCGCGCCGGCCTGGGGATGCTGCCCGGCGTGCTGGCCCTGATACCCACCGCGCGGGTCAGCGTGGTCGGCCTGCAGCGCGACGAGGAGACCCTGCAGCCGGTGCCTTATTTCGAACGCCTGACCGGCCGCCTGGAGGAACGCGACGCGCTGATCCTGGACCCGATGCTGGCCACGGGCGGCACCCTCATCGCCACCATCGACATGCTCAAGCGCGCCGGCTGCCGGCGCATCCGTGGCATCTTCCTGGTCGCCGCGCCGGAAGGGCTGGCCGCGCTGGAAAAGATCCATCCGGACGTGGAGGTCTACACCGCGGCCATCGACGAACGGCTCAACGAACGGGGCTACATCCTGCCCGGACTGGGCGATGCGGGCGACCGGATCTTCGGCACGCGCGTGGGCTGAGGCCTTTCCCTGCCGACTGCAGGGACGGTGGCGCGGTTGATGGAGCAACCGACGATCCGTCGGCGGCTCCTGGTTTCAGGCAACTTCCCCGAGGCGAACCAGCCTTCGGTCAGGCCGCCAACGGCCTCGCCCGCAACTCCGCCACTTCGTGCGCGGTGCCGAAGCGCCCCTTGTCGTCGCGCGTCACCTGGGCCAGTGCGCAGTGGGTGTCGTGGGTGAAGAACAGGTGCACGTTGCGCGCCAGCTTGTCCTCGAGGAACTCCCGCTTTTCGTCGATCAGCAGCTCGGCGTTGCGGTCGTAGCCCATGGTGATCGGCACGTGCACCCAGGAGCGTCCGGGGATCAGGTCGGCACAGAACACCACGCCGCCATGGGCTTGGCCGTCGATGAGTTCCGGGCCGACGATCTCCGCCAGCATCAGCCCCGGGGTATGTCCGTCGCTGTAACTGAAACGCACGCTGTCGCCCAGCACCTGCGAGTATTCGCCATCGACGATCTCCAGGCGCCCGCTGGCCTCGAGCAGCCCGGGCAATTCGGGGATGAAGCTGGCCCGGTCGCGCGGATGCGGCTGCAATGCGCGCCGCCAATGCCGCGCCCCGACCACGTAGGTCGCGTTGGGGAACAGCAGTTCCGGCGCCCTGCCCTCGGTCCACGGCGCCAGCAATCCGCCGGCGTGGTCGAAATGCAGGTGGCTCAGCACCACCACGTCGACGTCCTGGTGCGAAAAGCCGGCCTCGCCCAGCGAATCCAGCAGCACGTGCCGCTCTTCCTGCACGCCGTAACGGTCGCGCAGCTTCGGCTCGAAGAACGCGCCGATGCCGGTTTCGAACAGCACGGTCCTGCCGTTGAGCGGACTGGCCAGCAGCGCCCGGCAGGCCAGCGTGATGCGGTTCTCCGGATCGGGCAGCGACCATTTCTCCCACATCGCCCGCGGCGCATTGCCGAACATGGCGCCGCCATCGAGCTTCTGCGAATTACCGAGGATCGACCATAGCTTCATGAGTGGATTGTACCCCCCTGGCGGCGGCGGACAGTGGGGTCCGGCTGTCCCGCCCGGGCTGTCCGCTCAGTCCTTTTCCGGGGTCGCGGAAAAATAGAATACGAAGGAACCCTTGCCTTCATCGGCGGCCTTGACCGCGATCGGCGCCAGCGTGCCGGCCGAGGTCAGCCAGCCCTCGCCCAGGACCACCGGGTCGGCCTTCTTGAACCAGCCGCCACGCCACCCCTTGATGGTCACGGCGATGCGCTTGCCGGGCGCCAGCTCCAGGCTGGCATGGGCATCCCGGTCTTCGCCCACCACCAGGATGTTGCGCCCGCCCTCGGAGGTCAGCGACTCCTGCTCGAAAGCGAACAGCGGCTGACCATCGGCCTCGACCGAGAAACGCCAGTCGGCGTTGCCGACCGCGCCATCCTGCTGCACGGCGATCCGCTGCAGTTGCAGGCGCAGCGGTTGCGGCGACGCGGGTCGTGCGACTTGCGCTTCGGCCGGCTTTGCCGAAGCCACCACCGCCGGAGGCGCGGCGACATCGCCCTTCAGGTCGTTGCGGACGTTGATGTAAACCGTGGTCAGCGCGGCGAGCAGGGCCGCGCTCCCGGTGAGGATGGCGGGCAGATGGGCGATAACCGGCTTTTTCTCGTTGTCCGCCACGCGCAGATCCTGTTCGCAAGATTGGATGAGGATCAATTATCGCTGTTCCCGCTCATCCGTGAGCAATTCCTGCTGCGCCTGCCCTCTGGGGAGCAGGCTCGCGCGGGCAGGCTCAGGGAGCCGGAGCCAGTTCCACCCTGCCCGCGCCGACCGGATTGCGCGGATCGCTTCCCGTCGACAGTGTGTCGGTGCGCTTGTCCCATTCCACCGTCTGCAGGTTGCCCCAGCGGTGGCTGGAACCGAGGCCTGCCTCCTCCCCACCTTTCAATTCGTGGCCCATCGCCCGCAGCGCCTGGGGCGTTCCCGGAGCGAACGCCCCGCTTTCGGCCTGGATCAGGTCCGGCAGCCATTGATGGTGGTAACGCGGCAGCGCCGCGACCTCCTGCGCGCCGAGGCCGGCGTCGTAGCCCAGCATGCCCAGCAACACCATGGTGATGATGCGGGTGCCACCGGGCGTGCCCAGCACCGCGACCTTGTCGGCCGATTCCATGAAGGTCGGCGTCATCGAGCTGAGCATGCGTTTGCCGGGCTTCGGCGCGTTGGCCTCGTATCCCATCACCCCAAAGGCGTTCGGCGTGCCCGGCTTAAGCGCGAAATCGTCCATTTCGTCATTGAGCAGCACCCCGGTGCCCTTCGGGATCAGGCCCGAGCCATACAGCAGGTTGACCGTCTGGGTGCCGCCGACCCGGTTGCCGTCGGCGTCGATGATGGAGAAATGGGTGGTCTCGTCGTCCTCCAGCGGCGTCGGCTTGCCCGACAGCAGTGCGCTGGGGGTGGCCTTTTCCGGATGGATGGTCGCGCGCAGGCCCTGCGCGTAGTCGCGGCTGGTCAACACGCCCTGCGGAATGTCGGTGAAGTCCGGATCGCCGAGGAAGAAGGTACGGTCGCGATAGGAACGCCGCATGGACTCCACGACCAGGTGCACGCGATGCGCTTCATCGAGTGCCTGCAAGTCATATGGTTCGAGGATCTGCAGCATCGTGGCCAGGGCGATGCCACCGGACGATGGCGGCGGCGCGGTGGTGACCTTCCAGCCGCGGTAGTCGAACTGGATCGGCGTGCGTTGCCTGACCCGGTAAGCAGACAACTCCTCGGCAGTCCAGCGGCCGCCGGCCTGCCTGACCCCGGCGATCAGCTTCTTCGCCGTCTCGCCGCGATAGAAGCCGTCGAAACCCTTTTGCGCCAGCAACTCCAGCGTACGCGCCAGTTCCGGTTGCCTGAAGTTGTCGCCTTCCGCGATCGGCTTGCCACCGCGCTCGTAGACTTCCCGCGTACCTGGATAGCGACGCATCACCTCGCGGCGCTGCTGGTATCCGCCTGCCATCCGCGCATAGACCGGAAAGCCTTCGCGGGCAATGCGGATCGACGGCGCCAGCGACGCCTTTAGCGGCAGGCGACCATGGCTGGACGCGAGTTCGACCAACGCTGCGGGCAGGCCAGGAATGCCGGCCGACCATGGGCCGTTCTGCGCCCGGTCCGCATCCAGGTTGCCGTCCTTGTCCAGGTATCTGTCCGGGGTGGCAGAAGCCGGCGCGTATTCGCGCGCGTCGAGGAATACGTCCCTGCCGGCCTTCGCGTCATGCAGCAGGAAGAAGCCGCCGCCGCCCAGCCCCGAGCTGATCGGCTCCACCACCGCGAGGGTCGAGGAAACCGCGACCGCGGCATCGAAGGCGTTGCCGCCGGCGCGGATGATCTCGAAGCCGGCTTCGGTGGCCAGTGCATGGCCGCTGGCGATGGCGGCACCCGGCGGATGGCTGGCGCGGCCGGTTGATAGGGAATCGGCCGCGAAGGCGGGAAATACGAAGGCCAGCGCGAATGCGGCGACGGCGATGATGCGAAGTCTCACGCTCACTCCTCTTCTAGGTGGCTTGCTGGAGCCGCCTCAGCTTGGCCAGCAGGTCTCCCTCGCTTTCAGGATACGTCGGATCGGGATCGATGCACTCCACCGGGCAGACGACCACGCATTGCGGTTCGTCGAAGTGGCCCACGCACTCGGTGCAACGGGCCGGATCGATGACGTAGATGGTCTCGCCCATGGAAATAGCCTGGTTGGGGCAGGCCGGTTCGCAGACGTCGCAATTGACGCAGAGCTCGTTGATCTTCAGCGACATGCGCTGATTTTAACGTTGCAGCCGGCGGAATGGCGCTCCGGCATGCCAATGGCCGCAGGGCGCCGGCTCATGGACGGATCACCGGCTTGGCCGCCACGGCTGCCGATCTCCACTTGGCAGGAAGGATATGAGCGGGGGCGTGGCTGCATTGCAGCCTCGGAGAGGCGTGAATATACCGATCCCCGCCTGCGCGGGGATGACCTCCGGCAAGGGCGTGGCCGCGTTGCGGCCACGGCTCCAGGCATGGATGACCAGCCTGCGGCTGTTGAAGAGCGCTTCCCGCCTTCGCGGGGATGACCTTCGGCAAGGGCGTGGCCGCGTTGCGGCCACGGCTCCAGGCATGGATGACCAGCCTGCGGCTGTTGAAGAGCGCTTCCCGCCTTCGCGGGGAATGACCTCCGGCAAGGGCGTGGCCGCGTTGCGGCCACGCGCCGAAGGTCACTTGGCTTCTACGAAGACGTAGTCGGCGCCGCTGGGGGCGACCGCGGCCTTGACCCGCTCGCCGTCGGCGGCATCGC
>SEHC01000003.1 GCA_004173415.1 Lysobacteraceae bacterium | reverse complement strand
GGCGCCTCGATCCCCTTCCCCGCCCGCCTCGGCAGGCCGGAGGAGTTCGCCGATACCGTCGCCTTCATCCTGCAGAACCGCTACCTCAACGGCGAAACCATCCGCCTGGATGGCGCGGTGCGGCTGGCGCCGAAATAACCGGTCAAGGTCGATGGCAAAGGGTGAAGCGCAGCGGTGAACGCCTTTCATGCGCAGCTTTCTCCTCACTCCCCATTCCTCTCCGCTCTCCGCGCTCCACTCCTCACTCCTCTCCGCTCACTCCTCACTATCCCCGGCATCCCAATGAAAGCCCACGAAATCAAGAAAGGCAACGTCGTCGACCACAACGGCACCGTCTACCAGGTGCGCGACATCGAGCGCAGCTCGCCACAGGGCCGCGGCGGCAACGTCAAGTTCCGCTTCACCCTGTACAGCGTGCCCGGCGGCATCAAGTACGACCTCAGCGTCGGCGGCGACGATGAGCTGAAGGAAGTCGAGCTGAGCCGGCGCATGGCCACCTTCTCGTACAAGGACGGCGACGCATTCGTGTTCCTGGACGACGAGGACTACACCCCCTACACCTTCGACGCCGACGTGATCGGCGACGACGCCGGCTACATCGCCGACGGCCTCGCCGGCAGCTACGTGCAGATCATCGACGACCAGCCGGTGGCCCTGCAGCTGCCGCAGCACGTGACCCTGGAAGTGGTCGAGACCCCTCCGGAACTTAAGGGCGGCAGCGCCACCAAGCGCCCCAAGCCGGCCAAGCTCAGCACCGGCCTGGAGATCATGGTGCCGGAGTACATCGTCAACGGCGAGCGCGTGCTGGTGAATACGACCACGGGCGAGTTCGGTGGTCGCGCGGATTGATGCGCGTGCCTGCAGCGTGAGCGCAGCGGAGCCATGGACGGCGTCATCCAGAGGCGAGCCTCTGGAGGGATGCTCTGGATGCTCTGGATGCTCTGGATGCTCTGGATGCTCTGGATGCCCTGAAACGTTGTGAATGCTCTGCAGGGTTGCTCTGGATGCCCTGCAGGACATTATCTGAAGCAAGTCATCTACAGACCGTCATCCCGGCGAAAGCCGGGACCCAGCGGTCCGAACACTGAAACACGTCATCCGGGCGAAGACCGGGAACCACCTGGACTTGCGTGCGAACCGCTGGGTCCCGGCTTTCGCCGGGATGACGACTTTTGTGGGACGACCTTTTCTGGGACGACCTTTTCTGGGACGACCTTTAGTGGGTGGCGCCCTTTTTTAGGTCACGACCTTTGCAGGTGACGACCTTTTGTGGGTCACGACCTTTTGTGGGTCACGACCTTTTGTGGGTGACGACCTTTTGTAGGGCCGACCTTCTGTGGGTGGCGACCTTTTTGGGTCACGACCTTTTGTAGCTAATGCTCTTTTCTGGATGACACGGCGCAGGTCACCCGACCTCAGCAGTTCAGAAGTCGAACAGCTTCCCCGGGTTCAATATCCCCTTCGGATCCAGTACGCGCTTGATCCCGCGCATCACCTCGATATCCGCCGCGCTGCGCGTGCTCTGCAGGTAGCCTTTCTTGACCAGGCCGATGCCATGTTCGGCGGAAATGCTGCCTTCGTGGCGCTGCAGCGCTTCGGCCAGCAGGCGTGTGACCTGCTCGCACTGGGCGACGAAGTCCGCATCGTCCGTGCCGTCCGGTTTCAGCACGTTGATGTGCAGGTTGCCGTCGCCGATATGGCCGAACCAGACCACTTCGAACTGCGGATAGGCCTCGCCCAGCAGCTGCTGGGTTTCGGCCAGGAACGCGGGCATCGCCGAGATGCGCACCGACACGTCGTTCTTGTACGGCTTGTAGCGCGCCAGGCTCTCGGTGATGCCCTCGCGCAGCCGCCACAGCTGGGCGGCCTGGGCGTCGCTCTGGCTGACCACGCCGTCGCTGACCCAGCCGTTCTCCATGCATGCCTCGAACGCCGCCATCGCCGCCGCTTCCTGGGCCTCGTCGCCGGAGGCGAACTCGGTGACCACGTAATACGGATGTACTTCCTCGAACGGCTTCTGCGCGCCATGCGCGAGGACGTGGTGCAGGGCGCGGTCGGTGAAGAACTCGAAGGCCTGCAGCTGCAGGCGCTCGCGGAATGCCGCGAACACCTGCATCAGCACTTCGAACGAGGGCAAGGCCAGCAGCATCACGTTGGACGCGGGAGCAGGATCGGTCAGCCGCAGGGTCGCCTCCACGACGATCCCGAGGGTGCCTTCGGACGCGATCATCAGGTGGCGCAGGTCGTAGCCGCTGGAGTTCTTGACCAGCGCCCGGTTGAGGTCGAGCAGTTCGCCGGTGCCGGTGACCACCTTCATGCCGGCGATCCATTCGCGGGTATTGCCGTAGCGGATCACGCGGATGCCGCCGGCATTGGTGGCGATGTTGCCGCCGATCGAGCAGGACCCGCGGGCGGCGAAGTCGACCGGATAGGCCAGGCCGTTGTCGCGGGCCGTGTTCTGCACCGCCTCCAGGGCGATGCCCGCCTGCACGGTCAGGGTGCGGTCCACCGCATTGAAGTCCAGCACCCGGTTCATGCGCTCCAGGCTCAGGACCAGTTCGCCATTGGCCGCCACCGCGCCACCGGACAGGCCGGTGCGGCCGCCGGAGGGCACCAACGCCACGTCGTTCCGGCTGGCCCAGCGGACCACAGCCTGCACCTCCTCGACCGTGGCCGGCAAGGCAATCGCCAGCGGCGCCGGCGTCCAGCGCCGGGTCCAGTCGCGACCGTAATGCTCCAGGTCGGCCGGATCGTTCTTCAGGCGCAGGGCCGGCACGGCTCGCAGCAGGTCGGACAGGCGCGGATCGGACATGGGACGGGGCACGGATGAGGGGGCCGCCAATGTGACAGCGATGCCGTGGTGCGTCCAGAAGGGCGGTCGCGACGCGGCCGACAGGCGCACCTGCGGGGTGGACGGCGGGAACCAGTGGCCTGGAGTCGATCGGCAGACGCGGAGGGCCTTCTTCGCCGGCGAAGGGCTGGCGGCTCCAGACGAAGGGCTTCCTGCTTCCACCGAAAGCCTGTTTGCTCCAGGCGACCCCCTTTCTGCTCCCGCGGAATGGCTTTCTTCTGCAAGGGAAAGGCTTTTTGCTGTTGCCGAAGGGCTTTTTTGCTCCAAAGCAAAACCTTTCTGCTTCTACCGAAGACTTTTTTGCTCCAGCGGAAGCGCTTTTTGCTCCAGCGGAAGACCTTTTTGCTCCAACGGAAGCGATTTTGCTTCAGCGGAAGCGCTTTTTGCTTCAACGGAATACCTTTCCACTTCTCCCGAGCGGCTTTTTCCACAAGCGACGCGCGTTCTGCTCCAGGCCAGCATCGAGGGGGCGAGCCGGGCCTTCCGCCCTGCCGGCCTGCAGGCCCGGAAGCGGTATGTCTTCCGCTCGCCGGCGCTGGCTGCGGGGCGCCACGCACCGGCTGCGGGCACTTGGTCCAGGACTCGCGACGACCGCCTGCCACGGCCTGCCGGCAGCCGGCGAAGGCCCGGCCTGCCGCAATGCAGCAAACCGCCTTTCCATCTGGCATAGTCAGCCTCCCGCCAGCGGATTTCCTGCCTGCCAGCATGTCGAACAAAAAGACCTCGTACCCCAAGCAGGACATCCGCATCCTGCTGCTGGAAGGCCTCAGCCAGACCGCCATCGACACCTTCCATGCCGCTGGCTATTCGCAGATCGAGACCCACGCCAAGTCGCTGCCCGAGGACGAGCTGAAGAAGCGCATCGCCGAGGCCCACATCATCGGCATCCGCTCACGGACCCAGCTCACGCCCGAGGTCCTGGCGCATGCGCGCCGGCTGATGGCGATCGGCTGCTTCTGCATCGGCACCAACCAGGTCGACACCGACGCGGCCGAGCTGGCCGGCATCCCGGTATTCAACGCGCCGTATTCCAACACCCGCAGCGTGGCCGAACTGGTCATCGCCGAGGCGATCATGCTGATGCGCGGGATCCCGCAGAAGAGCGCGCAATGCCACCGTGGCGGCTGGTCGAAGTCGGCCGCCGGCAGCCACGAGGCGCGCGGCAAGACCCTGGGCATCATCGGCTACGGCCACATCGGCACCCAGGTCGGGGTGCTGGCCGAGGCGATCGGCATGAACGTGCTGTTCCACGACATCGAGACCAAGCTGTCGCTGGGCAATGCGCGCTCCTCGCTGGGCCTGGACGACCTGCTGGAGCGTTCGGACGTGGTCACCCTGCACGTGCCGGAGACCGCGGCGACCAAGGACATGTTCGGCGCCGCGCAGATCGCGCGGATGAAGCGCGGCGCGCACCTGATCAATGCCTCGCGCGGCACCGTGGTCGACATCGACGCGCTCAGCGCGGCGCTGGATGCGGGCCAGATCGGCGGCGCGGCGGTGGACGTGTTCCCGGTCGAACCCAAGGGCAACGACGATGCCTTCGTCTCGCCGCTGGCCGGCAAGGACAACGTGATCCTGACCCCGCACGTGGGCGGCTGTCGGCGGTGAACTTCCCGGAAGTGACCCTCCCCGGCCACGAGGGCAGCTGCCGCATCATGCACATCCACCGCAACGTGCCGGGCGTGCTGTCGCGGGTCAACGACATCTTCCGCGAACAGGGCATCAACATCGACGGCCAGTTCCTGCGCACCGACGCGCGGGTCGGCTACGTGGTGATCGACGTGTCGGCTTCGGAACAGCAGGCCGGCGAGCTGAAGGCAGCACTGGGGGCGGTACCGGGGACGTTGCGGACGCGGGTGCTTTATTGAGCCAGGGCATCCGAGCAAACTCGGACCTGCAAAGGCAATGCATTCGGGCAGGCCTGGATCTACAAGGGCAGGCTGTCCAGCCATTTACGCGCCATGCGGCTCATCGATTCGTCCGGATCGTTTGCAAGTTCCGCGATCGGCCGCCACGCCAGGTCGTGCGACTCCTCGCTGACCACATAGCTCTCATCGACGCCCGCGCGCACCACGTAGCGCACGTCGTAGTGCCAGTGGCCGGGCACGTCCTTGCGCTCGGGGATCCAGTGCCGGTCCAGGTCGAAGATCTCCTCGCCTTCCACGGCCAGGCCGGGCAGCCCGGATTCCTCCTGGGCTTCCTTCAATGCCACCAGCGCCATGTCGCGCTCGCCATCGGCATGCCCGCCCAGCTGCAGCCAGCGCTCCAGCTTGCGGTGATGGGTCATCAGGATGCGCTGGCCGTCGGCACTGACCAGCCAGGCGCCGCTGGTGAAATGGCCGGCCAGGCGGTCGCGCAGGAAGGGATCCAATGGATCCCCGAGCAAGAGCAGGAAATCCTCCACGACCCCCGCCTCCTGCGGCCAGCGTCGCCGGTAGTCCTGCAGCTGCGAGGTCAGCGCCACGCGCGCCGCGTCGTTCCGATCGTCCATCGAAGGTTCCTGGTTGCCTGTTCAGGCTTTCATTATCGCCGCAGGGCGCATCACCGCGCCTTGTGCGACATGGGCATGACAGGTAAGGTTCGGCAACCCCGCGCCGGCCCTACGTGGCCGGTTCGGCTCACGATAACGGGACTGGGGAATCACCGAATGTCATCTTGGCGCGTCAAGCCGCTCGACCAAATCCTTGCCACCGCCGGAAAGAAGTCGCTCAAGCGACAGCTCGGCGCGTTCCAGCTGACCATGCTCGGCATCGGTGCCATCATCGGCACCGGCATCTTCGTGTTGACCGCCGAGGCCGGCCAGAAAGCGGGGCCGGCGATGATGATCGCGTTCGTGATCGCCGCCGTGGTCTGCGGGCTGGCCGCCCTGGCCTATTCCGAACTCGCGGCGATGGTGCCGGTCTCCGGCTCGGCCTATACCTACACCTACGCGGTGATGGGCGAAGCCCTGGCCTGGACCGTCGGCTGGGCACTGGTGCTCGAGTACGCGGTGGCCGCCGGCGCGGTCGCGGTCGGCTGGTCGGGGTACATGAACGGCCTGCTGCTCAGTGCCGGCTACCAGATCCCCGAAGCGCTGCGCACCGGTCCGTACGCGGGTGGCAGCTTCAACCTGCTGGCCTTCCTGATCTCCCTGCTGGTGACCTTCCTGCTGGTGATCGGCACCTCCAAGTCGGCCAAGGTCAACGCGGTGCTGGTCGCGATCAAGGTCATCGCCCTGACCGCCTTCATCGCCATCGCCGTCCCCGCCGCGCAGGACGCGAACTTCCAGCCCTTCTTCCCGACCGGCTGGGGCAGCCCGCTGGGCGGCATCGGCGTGCTCGGCGCAGCCGCATCGATCTTCTTCGCCTACGTCGGTTTCGATGCCGTCTCCACCGCGGCCGAAGAAACCAAGAACCCCAACCGCAACATCCCGATCGGCCTGATCGCATCGCTCGCTGTGTGCACGATCTTCTACATGCTGGTCAGCTACGGTGCGGTGGGCGCCAACGGCGCGCAGCCGATGATGGGCGCCAATGGCCTGGCCCTGCACCCGGGCACGCCGGAACTGGCCGCCGCCTGCAAGGGCAGCGAGGCCCTGGTCTGCAGCAACGAGCCGCTGGCGCACGTGCTGCGGATGCTTGGCTTCGCCGGCTGGGGCAACGCGATCGGCATCGCCGCCGCACTGGCCCTGCCCTCGGTCATCCTGATGATGATCTACGGCCAGACCCGCATCTTCTTCACCATGTCGCGCGACGGCCTGCTGCCGGGAATCCTGTCGAAGGTGCATCCGCGCTTCCACACCCCGCACGTGGTCACCATCATCACCGGCCTGTTCGTGTCGCTGTTCGCGGCACTGTTCCCGGTGGGCATCCTGGCCGACATCTCCAACTCGGGCACCCTGTTCGCCTTCATGATGGTGTCCATCGGCGTACTGGTGCTGCGCAAGACCCAGCCGGACCGGCCGCGTCCGTTCCGCACGCCGCTTGTCTGGCTGGTCTGTCCGCTGGCGATCTTCGGCTGCATCCTGCTGTTCCTCAACCTGTCGCTGTACACGATCAGCCTGTTCTTCATCTGGGCGGCGATCGGCGCGGTGGTCTACGCGTTCTACGGCTATCGCAAGAGCGAGCTTTCGCCCGGCAGCGCCGCGCATACCGCCGCCGCGGCCGAGCGCCTGGAGCCGGAACCTCCGTTCCACGAGGGTCCGCAGGCCTGATCCAGGCTTGATGGAAGGTGAAAACGGCGCGGAATTCCCGCGCCGTTTTCGTTTGCTGCGCCGATTTTGTAAACTCGGGCCATGAACGCATTGCCGTACGACGCCGCCCGCCTGCAGCAACTCGCGCAGGAAATCATCGCCAACGTGCGCGAACTGGCCCAGGCCGGGTGGACGCCGGCGACCAGCAGCAACTTCTCCGAACGACTGGACGATCGCCACGCGGCGATCACCGTGTCCGGCCGCGACAAGGGCCGCCTGGGCGTCGACGACATCATGGTGGTGGACTTCGACGGGCAGCCGGTGGCCACCGCCCACCGTCCTTCCGCCGAGACCCTGCTGCACACCCAGCTCTATCGCCGCTTTCCCGAAATAGGCTGCGTGCTGCACACCCATTCCCCGGTGCAGACCATCGCCTCGCGCCTGTACGCCGGCGCGGGCCACATCCGCCTGGAAGGCTACGAACTGCTCAAGGCCTTCCATGGCAACACCACCCATGAAACGGCGATCGACGTGCCGGTGCTGGCCAACACCCAGGACATGCATACCCTGGCCGCCCAGGTCGACGCCCTGCTCGACCGGCAGACCCTATGGGGCTACCTGATCGACGGCCACGGCCTCTACGCCTGGGGCCGCGACATGGCCGAGGCACGCCGGCACCTGGAGGCCTTCGAGTTCCTGTTCCACTGCGAGCTGGAGCTGCGCAAGCTGGGCTGCCACGGCTGAGGCCGGCTGCACCACTGCGTTCCGCCGCCGTGGCCGGGCGCTGGCATCGCGTTTGCTACGCTCCTTTCCTTCCCGACACTCGAGCCCCCGCCATGAGCCGTCTGCGCATCTTCCACGACCAGACCCCGGACACGCCGGAGTTCGCCACCTATGATCCCGACTTCATCGCCACCGAGCTGCTGAAGATCGGGGTGACCTTCGAACGCTGGAAGGCGGCCCATCCGCTGGCCCCGGGCGCCAGCCCCGAGGAAGTGATGGCGGCCTACAGGACCGACATCGACCGCCTGGTCGCCGAGCGCGGCTTCAAGACCGTGGACGTGGTCAGCATCGCCCCGGACAACCCGCAGCGCGAGGCGATGCGGGCCAAGTTCCTCGACGAGCATTACCACAAGGAAGACGAGGTCCGCTTCTTCGTCGCCGGGTCCGGCTTGTTCACCCTGCACGTCGGCGACAAGGTCTATGAGGTCGAGTGCGTGCAGGACGACCTGATCGCCGTGCCCGACAGCACCCTGCACTGGTTCGACATGGGCGACGAGCCCAGCTTCATCGCCATCCGCTTCTTCACCGAGCCGGATGGCTGGGTCGGCCATTTCACCGGCGAGGAGATCGCCACGCGCTTCCCCCGCTACCAGCCGGAAAAGAAGGCCTGACATGGTCCGCGCCATCCTGACCGACATCGAGGGCACCACCAGCAGCATCTCCTTCATCAAGGACGTGCTGTTCCCGTATGCGCGCGGGGCCTTGCCGGGCTTCGTCGCCGCGCACGGCCGCGACCCGGAAGTGCGCCGCTGGCTGGATGCGGTGGCCATCGAGCACGGCAGCATCTGCAGCGACCAGGTCATCGTCGAGACCCTGCAGGGCTGGATCGACCAGGACCGCAAGCACACTGCGTTGAAGGCGCTGCAGGGGATGATCTGGGAAGCCGGTTACCGCGGTGCCGAGTTCGCCGCGCCCATCTACCCGGACGTGGCCCCGGCGCTGCGCCAATGGCACGGCTCGGGCCTGCCGCTGTACGTGTATTCCTCCGGCTCGGTGCCGGCGCAGAAACTGTTCTTCGGGCACAGCGACGCCGGCGACCTGAGCGGCCTGTTCTCCGGCTGGTTCGACACCGAGGTCGGCGGCAAGCGCGAGGCCGGCAGCTACGAGGCCATCGCCGCGCGCCTGGGCCTGGAGCCGGCGCAGATCCTGTTCCTCTCCGACGTGGTCGAGGAACTCGACGCCGCGCGCATCGCCGGCATGCAGACCGTGCTGGTCGACCGGCCCGAGGACTACCCGCAACCGCGCGAAGGCCAGGCCGCCAACGGCCACCACCGGACGACCAGCTTCGCCGACCTGCGGCTCGACGCGGCCCACTGACCCTGCCGATGAGATCCACGCGAACGGCGACGCTGAGCGGGTTGCTGGCGATCCTGCTGTGGTCGTCGCTGGCCCTGCTGACCACGGCCACCGAAGGCCTGCCGCCGTTCCAGGTGCTGGCGCTGGGCTTCGGCTTCGCGGCCCTGTTCGGCCTGTTGCGCACCCTGCCGCGTGGAACCGCGGGCTGGCGCGAGCTGCGCCAGCCCTGGCAGGCGCTGGCCCTGACCACCATCGCCCTGTTCGGCTACCACGCGCTCTACTTCATCGCCCTGAAGCACGCGCCCGCGGTGGAGGCCAACCTGCTCAACTACCTGTGGCCGCTGCTGATCGTGCTGTTCGCCGCGCTGTTGCCGGGAGTGCGCGTTCGCGGCATCCAGGTCGTCGGCACCCTGCTCGGCCTGGCCGGCGCCGTGGTCCTGGTGACCCGCGGCAGCAGCCTGGCGGTCGATCCGCGCTACCTGCCCGGTTACCTGGCGGCGCTGTGCGCGGCGGTGATCTGGGCCGCGTATTCGGTGCTCAACCGCCGCCATGCCGCGGTGGCCAGCGCCGCGATCACCGTAGCCTGCGTACTGGTGTCGCTGCTCGGGGCCGGCGCGCACCTGGCCCTTGAGCAGACCGTGGCGCCGACGGCGATGCAATGGGCGGTGCTGGCGCTGATGGGCCTGGGTCCGGTCGGCGCCGCCTTCCTGCTCTGGGACCATGGCACCAAGCATGGCGATCTGGCCCTGCTGGGTAGCCTGTCCTACCTGGCGCCGCTGCTTTCCACGCTGCTGCTGGTGGTCGCAGGCAAGGCCCTGCCGCACTGGTCGCAGGCACTGGCCATCGGCCTGTTGCTGCTGGGCGCATGGTTGAGCGTGCGCACGCCCAAACCCGCTAGGACCCGCGCCCCGACCTAGTGGATCTTCTCGCCCCTGGCGAGCATCTGCACGAACTTCTGCGCCCGTGCCAGCCGCGTTTCCGCTTTCTTTGCCGTGTGTACCCGCCAGCAGAACGAATAGCGGTTGGTCCTGTCCAGCGACTCGAAGAACGCGGCCGACTTGCGGTTCTTCCTCAATGCCGCCGCCAGCTCGGCCGGCACCTCCATCACCGGGAAGCCCGGGTAGGCGGCCTCCCAGCGACCGTCGGCCCTGGCCGCCTCCGCCTCGCATCCCCGCCGGCTGCATGCGCCCGGCCGCGGCCAGGCGCTGGACATGGCCGATGTTGATCTTCGACCACAGGCTGCGCGGGCGGCGGGGAGTGAAGCGCGGCAGGAAGAAGCGTTGGTCGAAACCCTTCTTCTGCCCGTCGATCCAGCCGTGGCAAAGGGCCACGTCCAGGGCCTCGGCATAGGTCACCGTGGCGATGCCGGAATCCTTCTTGGCGATCTTCAGCCACAGGCCCTCGGCGCCGGGGTTATGGCGCAGCCAGTCTTCCCATTCCGCCGCCGTGTCGAAGGCGATGGTGTCCAGCAGCTTGCCTGCCATGCGCGCTCCCGCCGTTTGCCGCGGACTATAGCCGGGCCGGCGCGCGTATCGAACGCCCGCGGCTCAGATCACGGCCAGCGCGAGTCCGGCGTTTAACATGCCCATGCAGCCCTGCTTGGCCCCGGACAGGCGCAGCCTCCACGACCTGCCCTTGTCCATTACCCGCAGCATCAGGGCCTTGGCCGCATCCCGCGAAGACCGGTGGCCGACGGGGGTCGGCACCATGCCGACCCGGGCCAGGTGCGGGCGCACGCGGTGGTTGAAGCGCATGGCGTTGGTCCAGCGCCGGGTCTGCTCGGTCTGGAAGAAGAACGACAGCGAAATAGACACATCCTCCATCCCGTTCTTCACGTAATGCCCGGCGATGTAGGGGATGTGGATGGCCTCGCCGGGGCTGAAGTCGAACTTGGTCGCGTGGCGGTCGAACTCCGGCTTCCACAGCGGCTTGGCCTCGGCCCGGTCCATGTACGACTCGCATTCGTGCGGCGGCACGATGCTGGACTCGAAGTTGGGGAACACCGCCACCTGCTTGCTGCCGCGGATCTGCATCAGGAAGTTCGAGTAGCGGTCGAAATGGAAGGGGGTCTGCGCGCCCGGCGAGGCGATGAACATCCACATCCGCGGCGTGATCGCGCGCCTGGCCCGGCCGTTGCCGCGCATCAGCCGGCCGACGTCGTCCACCAGGTCCTGGTAAAGCTCGCGGAAGGACGGATGATCCTCCGGGTCCCGCACCGCGATGTAGGAGCTGGAAGTCCGGATCGTCTCGATCGTCTGCTCCAGGGTCTTGCCGTTCCCGTGCTCGATGTGGGCACGGTCGAAATTGATGCCCAGGTCCGAAAGGCCCTTCGAATACATGATCCTGTCCGCGGGCAACTGCGGCAGGGATCGCGACAGGCTGTCCATGGCCAGCGCCGGATGCGACAGCAACTGGTGGTTGAACTTGAACGGCTCGCGGTCCAGCCGCGAGATGTCGAAGCCCTCTTCGAAGCACTTGAACATGTTTTCCCCCTGTCGGACACGCATCAACGTTGCGACGGACCGCACGCCCCATCGCCGCGCCACCCCCTGGCGGCACGGGGCCAATGTAATACGAATCGGCTGCCTTCACTCCGGGCTGGTTCTCCAGGGTGGCGGCGCCGGGGACGCTGCCGAGGCGCGTTGGCCGGCCGGCGACGGGATCGGCGTTGTACCTTTCGCCATCAGGGGGAAGGCGACATGTCGATGAACTGCTTCGACGGGGATCTCGATCCCCGTCTGCTGGACCGTAGCGGTGTCCTGTTCCACCACAAGCTGCTGGAACATCCGTCCCTGTCGCTGGAGAGCCTGGCCCGGGTGATTCCGTCGCTGCCGGCCGAGCAGGTGTTCCATTCCAGCGGCCTGCTCGACAATGCCGACAACTTCGACACCGCGCACATGGAATACAAGCCGGCGCTGGGTCTGCAGGCGGCGATGGACCAGCTGTCGACCACCGACGCCTACATCATGGTCCGCCAGCCGGAAACCGATCCCGGCTTCAGGGACCTGCTTGCGCACCTGAAGAAGGACGTGGCCCGGGTATTCGAGTCGGCGGGCCTTGGCGGCGGCATCGAGGACGCGATGCTCTACCTGTTCATCGCCTCGCCCAACAGCGTCACGCCTTTCCATATCGACCGCTACTCCACTTTCCTGATGCAGTTCAGGGGCAGCAAGGAAGTCACCATCTACCCGCCGTGGGACCAGCGCGTGGTCGACGACGAGGATGCGGAGGCGTTCTTCGCGCGCACGGGCCGCAGGCCGGTCTGGCGACCGGAGTCCGCGCACCTGGGCCAGCGCTTTTCCTTCAGCCCGGGCGAAGCGCTGCACATTCCGTTCGCCGCCGGGCACAACGTGCGCAACGGCGCGGACGACGTCTCGATTTCGCTCTCGATCATCTTCAATACCCCCAGGACGCGCCAGCTCATGCGTGCGCTCGCCTTCAACCACCGCATCCGCCCGCACCTGGCGCGCGTCGGCATGAGCCCCAACCGCGCGGCGCCCGGGCACAGTGGCCTGACGTTCAAGTCGCATGCATGGCGCGCCGCGGCGCGCGCGGCGCGGATGCTGAAATAGCGGCCTCCAGGATCTTGAGGGTCAGGGACTGGCCGACTGCAGGCGGTAGCGGGTAGATGCGCGCTGTGGCCTTCCTTCCGGGTCCCAGGCCTGCACCTCGACAACGTGCTCGCCAGTCGGCAGCCCGGTCGGCAGGGCACCTCGCCACAGGTGGGTCGAAGGCGTTGCTTCGGGGGAGCGATCGTAGCCGCGCAAGGCCGTGGCGTCGTCATCCCTGGCATTCTCGGCCAGCAGGCCGGGATCGGGCTGGAGCACGCGCTTCATCGGCTTCCACTCGCCACCATCGACGCGGTACTCCACGCGCGTGTCGTCCTGGCCCATGAACACGTTGGCGTACACGCCCCAGGCCGGATAGGCGCCCTGGCGCAGCACCCGCGGCGCGTGCAGCGACATGGCCCGCTGCGGATCGCGCGCCGGATGCCAGGCCAGCGCATAGGCGCCGCCGGAACCGATCGACAGGTTGGCGTAACCGTTCGGGGTGCCGTCGCTCATGGTGCTGTCGGGAATGCCGGACGCATCCTTCGCCCCCGACCAGAACGCGCCGCAGGCAGCGCCGACGTTGTATTCGTGCAACGGCTTCGCGCCCTGCCAACCGCTGCGGGCGTCGTGATGGACGTGTTGCTGGGTGTGGCTGTGGCCGCTGAGCAGCAGCACGTGCGGGAATTCCCGCAGCAGTGCGAACAGGCGCGTGCGGTCGGCATGGCGGAAGGTTTCCACGCCCGGCTTCGCGTCGAACACGGGGATGTGCATGCCCAGCACCAGCAGCCGCTCCTTCGGCACGGTCGGCAGGTAGGCCTCGAGGAAGGCGAACTGGTCCTCGCGCAGGCCGCCGACATAGGAAGGGGCCTGGCCGGGCTGGTAGACGACGTCGTCCAGGCCGACGAACACCGCCTGCTCTTCCTCCCAGGCGAACGTGTCCGGCCCGTAGGTATTGCGGAAGGTGAGCAGCGAATCCTCGTCGCGCGTGGCGTCGAAATCCAGGTCGTGGTTGCCGGCCACGTGCAGCCACGGCGCCTGCAGCAGGGCGGTGGCCTGGTTCAACGCGGGATACAGGGACAGATCGTCGTTGGCGACATCACCCAGGGTGATACCCAGCCGCGCACCGTGCTTGCCGACCAGCGGTTCGACGATGTCGCGGCGGTAGTAATCGACATCGGCCTGGTTCTTGGCCTGGGGATCGGAGAACACCAGCACCTCCAGCGCCCGCTCCGGTCCACCCGCCGGTGTGCGCGGAACCAGGCCGAAGTTCCTGCAGCTGGGGAATGCCGCGGGGATGCCGCCGTATTCCAGCGCGGGGCCGGGGTCGGTACGGATATGGGTCCAGAAGTCGGGCAGCCCGTCGCGGCGCCGGGGCAGGTCGTAGCCGGGCGGCTTGATGACGAAGGTCGTGCGGCCATCCTCGACCGGCAGCACGTAGGCGCCATCGGCACCCGTGGTCACCAGTGCGACGCCATCGGATACCTTGACCCCGGCAAGCGGCTCCTCGCCCCGATCGGGCGCGCCATTGCCGTTGCGGTCGGCCCAGACCAGGCCGGCGTTGCAGGGCGGAGGCAGGGCCAGCGCAGGCACGGCGGCCATCGACAACAGGACTGCGGCTAGCAGGCGGGACATGGCGATTCCTTTGGCAGGCATGCGGCGATTATCGCGGATAAGCCGCGACCTCGAGCAGGATTCGGGTGCCTTGCTCCCTGCTTCTCGCATTACGGAAGCCATCAGGCGGCTGAGGGCGGCGCGTAGCGCCTGATGAGGCTACGGCGGAGACGCTGACTCGGAGTGCGCGCAAGCAGCAAGGAACGGGCGTTGCGAGTTCGGCTGCATACCTCGGGTTCGCGCATTGCATCTTCGGCGTACCCTCACCCGCCGCGGCGCGGCGACCTTTCCCAAGGGAGGGGTGATGTGGTCGCGCCGCTTTGATTTCCCTTCTTGCTTGCACATCGAGACCGCTTCCAGTGGCGTCTACCAGGGGGGGAAGTGTCCTGCCTTGCGAGGCGCTCAGCCGGAATGCCGCTTCCGCAGGACTTCCGTCATATCGCCGAGGGACAGGCCGCGCGCGCGCAACAGCACCAGCAGGTGGAAGACCAGGTCGGAAGATTCACCCAGCAGCGCGGCATCGTCCTGGACCACCGCGGCCAGCGCGGTCTCCACGCCTTCCTCGCCCACCTTCTGGGCGATGCGACGGATGCCGTCTTCGAACAGACCCGTCGTGTAGCTGCCCGCGGGACGTTCGCTGGCGCGCCGTGCCACCAGCGCATCCAGGTCGGAGAGGAAATTGCCGGGCGCGCCAGCGAAGCAACTGTCGCGCTGCAGGTGGCAGGTCGGACCCTGTGGGCGGGCGAGTACGAGCAAGGTGTCGTTGTCGCAATCGGCCTGGACCGAGACCAGTTGCAGCACGTGCCCCGAGCTCTCGCCCTTCTGCCACAGGCGCTGCCGGCTGCGGCTGTAGAAGGTCACCAGGCCGCTGGCCCGGGTCGCGGCCAGCGCTTCGGCATCCATGTAGCCGAGCATCAGTACGCGCAGGTTGCCGGCATCCTGGACGATGGCCGGCAGCAGCCCGTTGCCCTTGTTCCAGTCCAGCGACCCCAGCTCATCTTCCATCACGCACCTCGATCCCCTGCGCGCGCAGGTAGCGTTTCAATTCGGGTATGGCGATCTGGCCGCTGTGGAAGACGCTGGCCGCCAGCGCGCCGTCGACGTCGGCCTCGTTGAACACGCGGGCGAAATGGGCCGGCTCGCCGGCACCACCCGAAGCCACCAGCGGAACCGAACACAGCGCGCGGGCCGCCTGCAACTGTTCGATATCGTAGCCACGCCGCACCCCGTCGCTGTCCATGCAGTTGAGCACGATCTCGCCTGCGCCCAGGCCCTGCGCCTCGACGATCCAGTCCAGGGTGCGCACGCCCAGCGCCCGCATCCTCGCCGGATCGCCGGTGTTGCTGCGAACCCGCCACTGGCCGTCGGCCTCGCGCACCGAATCGATGCCGACCACGATGCATTGCACGCCGAAGGCATCGGCAAGCTCGGAGATCAGCCCCGGCCGCTCCAGTGCCGGGCTGTTGATGGAAACCTTGTCCGCGCCGGCGTGCAGCACCGCCCGCGCGGTGGCCACGTCGCGGATGCCGCCGGCCACGCAGAACGGGATATCCAGCAGCGCCGAGACACGGTTGACCCACGCATGGTCCACCGAGCGTCGTTCCGGACTGGCGCCGATGTCGTAGAAGACCAGTTCGTCGGCGCCCTGGTCGCGATAGCGCAGGGCCAGGTCGGCGATGTCGCCCATGTCGACGTGGTCGCGGAAGCGCACGCCCTTGACCACCCGTCCGTCGCGCACGTCCAGGCAGGGAATGATGCGGCGGCTCAGCATGCCAGCGCCTCCGGCAACGCCAGCCTGGCTTCCAGCAGCGCGCGGCCCAGGACGATGCCGGCGCAGCCCTGGCGCCTGGCCTCGGCCACGTCGGCCAGTTCGCGGACTCCGCCGGAGGCCTGCACCTGCAGGCCGGGGGCGATCGCGCGCAGGTAGGCATAGAGTTCGCCGTTGGGGCCCGAGAGCATGCCGTCGCGTTCGATGTCGGTGCTCAGCAGGTGGACCAGCCCGCCTTCGGCGTAGCGCAAGGCCAGCCCGTCCAGGGTCGCCTCGGCGGTCTCGGTCCAGCCATGCACCGGCAGGCGCCACTGGCCCTGCGCGTCCTGCCGCGCATCCAGGGCCACGGTGATCCGCGCAGCGCCGAATTCGGCGATCCATTCCAGCACCCGGTCCGGCTGCTGGATCGCCAGCGACCCCACCACCACCCGCGAAGCACCGGCCTCCAGGATCCTGACCACGTCGGCGCGACAGCGCACGCCGCCGCCAGTCTGCACCTCCAGTCCGGTGGTGTCGCGGATCTGGTCCAGCAACGGCGCCAGGGTGTAGCCGCCGGCACGGGCTGCGTCCAGGTCGACCAGGTGCAGCCAGCGGGCGCCCTGCGCGGCGTAGGCGCGCGCGGTCTCGAGCGGGTCGTGGCCATAGGTGGTCTCGCGCCGGTAGTCGCCCTGGGCCAGGCGCACCACCCGGCCCTCGCGCACGTCGATGGCGGGATAGACGGTGAAGGCATTCATGCCAGGCCCCTTTCCAGGAAATTGCGCAGCAGGCGGGCGCCGACCGCGGAAGAGCGCTCGGGGTGGAACTGGGCCCCGCCGACGTTGCCGCGCTGGACCACCGCGGCGAAGTCCGCGCCGTGGGTGCTGGAGATCAGGCAGTCGGCGCTGACCGGCGCGGCATAACCATGCACGAAATAAGCATGGTCTCCCGCCTCGATGCCTTCGCCCAGCGAGCTGGCGCGCAACGGCTGCAGGGTGTTCCAGCCCATGTGCGGGACGCGCAACTCAGGCGTGGCCGGCAGCCGGGCGACGGTGCCGGGAATCAGTCCCAGGCACTGGACCTGGCCTTCCTCGGAAGCGTCGTAGAGCACCTGCATGCCGACGCAGACGCCGAGCAGCGGAACACGCAGGGCGCGCAGGCAGTCCACCAAACCCAGCTCGCGCAAGCGGCCCATGACCCGCGCCGCGGTGCCCACGCCGGGCAGGATCACCCGGTCGGCGCCTTCGATCAGCCGGGCCTCGCCGCTGAGCCGGGCTTCCACGCCGAGGCGCTGCAGGGCGAACCGCACCGAACCCAGGTTCGCGCCACCGGAATCGACCAGCACCACCTTCATCAGAGCGTGCCCTTGGTGCTGGGCAGCTCCGCGCCCTCGCGCCTGATCGCCTGGCGCAGGGCGCGGGCGAACGACTTGAAGCAGGCTTCGACCTTGTGGTGGTCGTTGTCGCCCTGGACCTGCAGGTTGAGGTTGAGGCCCGCCGCATCGCAGACGGAACGGAAGAAGTGCGGCACCAGTTCGGTCGGCAGGTCGCCGACGCGTTCGCGCCTGAAGTCTCCGGAGAAAACCAGGTACGGCCTGCCGCTGAAATCCAGCGCCGCGCTGGCCAGGGTTTCATCCATGGGCAGGGTGAAGCCGTAGCGGCCGATGCCGCGCTTGTCGCCCAGCGCTTCCTTCAGTGCCTGTCCCAGCGCGAGCCCGGTGTCTTCCACCGTGTGGTGCTCGTCGATGTGCAGGTCGCCGTCGGTGCGTATCTCCAAGGCGAAACCGCCGTGCTTGCCGATCTGCTCCAGCATGTGGTCGAAGAATGGCAGGCCGGTGTGGATGGCCGGATCGGCGATGCGGTCCAGGTCCACTTCCACACGGATCCTGGTTTCCTTGGTGTTCCTTTGCACGACGGCACGGCGCGGCGCATCGGCCAGCTCATGGGCAATCGAGTTCCAGTCCCACTCGCCGCCGAACTGTTCGGTCCTGAGCTGGAAGCCCCGGATGCGCAGGTTCCCGGCAAACGCGATGTCGCTGACCCGGTCGCCGACCATCGCCGATCGCGACCAGTCGATGCTGCGGTCCTGCAGGTAGGGCAGCATCAGGCCGATGCCCGGCTTGCGCGTGGGCGCGTTGTCCTGCGGCCAGCTGCAGTCCACCAGCACATCGCGGAACACGATGCCCTGGCTTGCGAAGACCTGCAGCATCAGCTCGTTGGGTCCGTCGAAGGCGGCGCGCGGATAGCTCTCGCTGCCCAGCCCGTCCTGGTTGGTGACGATGACGAACTGGTAGCCGGCATCGCGCAGTTTCAGCAGCGCCGGGACCACGTCCTTGACGAAGCGGAGCTTTTCGTAGGCATCGATCTGGAAGTCGGCCGGCTCCTCGATCAGGGTGCCGTCGCGGTCGATGAACAGGATCGGGGTCATGCGGCGGCCTCCTGCAGGCGCAATGCGCAGATCACCCGGTCGTTCTGCTCCGGCGATCCGATGGTGATGCGCAGCGCGTCGCCCAGTCGCGGCACGGCGCGCTGGTCGCGCACCACCACGCCGGCGTCGAGCAATGCGCGGAAGGCGGCGCCCGCGTCGACGAAGCGCACCAGCAGGTAGTTGCCCTGCGAGGGATACACGGCAACCACGCCGGGCAGTGCGCCGAGCATGGCGCGCAGGCGCTCGCGTTCGTTGCGGACCAGCTCGACCCGGCGACGGGTCTGCTCCAGCGTGGCGGGCGCCAGCGCGGCAAGGGCCAGTTCGGCGCAGGGTGTCGGCACCGGGTACGGGGCCTGGCAACAGCGCAGCACGCCGATCAGCGCCGGATCGGCGATCACCACCCCGATCCGCGCCGCGGCCAGCGCATGGGCCTTGGACAGGGTCCGCAGCACGGCGATGTTGGCTTGCCGCTGCTGCAGCGTGGTCGCCGAAGGCAGGTCGGAGAATTCGCCATAGGCCTCGTCGACCACCACCAGCGCGCGTCCCTGCAGGGCCGCGGCCAGCCTCTCGATTTCCTCCAGGGCGATGGCCGAACCGGCCGGATTGGAGGGCGAGCACAGGAACACCACCTTGGCCCTGGACTCCAGCGCCGCCTGCTGGATCGCCTGCATGTCCGCGTGCAGGCCCGATGCAGCCTGCCGCAGCGGCACCTCGACCAGCGGCGCGCCCTGCAGGCGTGCGCTGACCGCGTACATACCGAACACCGGCGGGGTGACCAGCACCGCATCGCGACCCGGCGTGCACAGCGCGCGGACCAACAGGTCGATGGCTTCGTCGCTGCCGCGGCCGATCAGCAGGCTGGCTTCGTCGCAGCTATACAGCCGGGCCAGGGCGCTGCGCAGCGCCGTTGGCTGCGGATCGGGGTAACGGCGGCTGGTCGATCCGGGATCGGCGGGACTGGCCCAGGCCGACTCGTTGGCATTGAGCCAGAGATCGCCCTGCAGCGCCTGGCTGCGCGCCGACTGGTAGCCGCCGAAACCGCGCAGGTCCTCGCGGACCAGTTCGAGCAGGTCGCTCATGCCGCGGCCTCCAGGCGCAGCGCCACGGCCCGCGCATGCGCCTCCAGGCCTTCGGCGCGGGCCAGGGTCACCGCGCAGGGTCCGATGGCGGCGATACCGGCGCGGCTGGCCGCCTGGACGCTGACGAAATTCTGGAAACTGGACACGCTGACCCCGCTGTAGGCCGCGGCCGCGCCATTGGTCGGCAGGACGTGGTTGGTGCCGCTGCAGTAGTCGCCCAGCGCTTCGGGGGTGAAGTCGCCGAGGAACACCGAACCCGCCGCCTCGACCTTGTCCAGCCAGGCGCGTGGCTCGCGCAGGGCCAGGATCAGGTGTTCGGGCGCGTAGTCGTTGCTGATGGCGAAGGCCTGGGCCAACGCTTCGACCAGGATGAGGCGCGAGCCGGCCAGCGCCTGGCGGGCGATGGCCGCGCGTGGCAGGGCCACAAGCTGGCGTTCGATCTCGGCTTCCACCGCTGCCAGCAGCGCGGCGTCATCGGAAAGCAGCAGGACCTGCGAATCGGGACCGTGTTCGGCCTGGGAAAGCAGGTCGGCGGCCACGAACGCGGGATTGGCCCCGGCATCGGCGATCACCAGCACTTCGGAGGGACCGGCGGGCATGTCGATGGCCACCCCGGCGCTGCGCACCACCTGCTGCTTGGCCTCGGTCACGTAACTGTTGCCGGGCCCGAACAGCTTGTCGCACCTGGCGATGGAGGCGGTGCCGAAGGCCATGGCCGCGATGGCCTGCGCGCCGCCCAGCTTCAGCACCCGCGAGATGCCGGTCAGGCGGGCGGCGACCAGCACCGCCGGATCGGCGCTGCCATCGGCGCGCGGCGGCGTGCACAGGGTCACCTGGCCGCAGCCGGCCAGGCGCGCGGGCACGCCCAGCATCAACGCAGTGGACGGCAGGGGCGCGGTGCCGGCGGGCACGTACAGGCCGACCCGCCGGATCGGCCGGACCACGCGCTCGCAGACCACGCCCGGCGCGGTTTCCAGCGCATAGTCCTGGACCATGCCGGCGCGGTGGAAGGCCTCGATGCGCTGCGCGGCCTGGCTGATGGCGGCCTTCAACTCCTCACCGATGGCCGCGTCGGCGGCGGCGAACTCTCCCTCGCCGACCTCGAAGCTTGCAAGCTCGACCTTGTCCAGGCGCAGGGTGATCGCACGCAGGGCCGCGTCGCCACCCTCGCGTACTTCCTGCAGCAAGGCAGCGACGGCCTCGCGCGTGCTTGCGGCGACCTGCCGGACCGGGCGTTGCAGTGCTGCATCGCGCGCGTCCGCCGGCAACGACGACCAATCGAGCCGGTTCATGCCAGCGACCTCTCGACGGCGAGCACCATCAGTCCTTGCGCGCCGGCACGCTCGAGTTCCTCGAGCCGCTGCCAGGTCACCAGGCCGTGGCACATGGTCTGCAGGGAAAGCGGGCCGCTGGCTTCGGAGCTGAGGTAGGTGGGCGGGTCCGCGTCGGGCAGCAGCCGCAGCAGCGCCGGCACCGTGGCGCGATCGGCACGGAACATCAGCAGCTTGCTGTCCTTGAGCTTGAGCACGCCGTCCATGCGCCGCAGCAGCATTGCCGCCAGGTCGGCGCGCTGGTCGCCGAGTTCGCGCGCCGGGCCGGCCAGCACCGCCTCGCTGTCCAGCAGCACCTGCACCGGCTTGAGCTGGTTGGCCAGCAGGGTCGCGCCGCTGGAGACCAGGTCGCAGATCAGGTCGGCGGTACCCAGCTTGGGCGCGATCTCGACCGAGCCGGACAGCTCGACCACGCTGGCTTCCACGCCCTGCTCCTGCAACCATTGGCCGAGGATGGCGGGGTAGCTGGTGGCGATGCGGGTTCCCTGCAGCTGCTCAGGCCCCTGCCATTCCCAGGCTTCGGGCACCGCGAGCATCAGCCGGCAGCCGCCGAAGCCGAGCGCATGCATCTCGCGGTAAGCCTGCGGCAGGCCGATCCGCGCGCGGGCGGCGGCCTGCTCGTTGAGCTCGTTGCGGCCGACGATGCCGAAATCGCAGACCCCGTCGGCGATCAGCCCGGGGATGTCGTCGTCGCGCACCAGCAGCAGGTCGACCGGCAGCGATTCGCCGTAGCAGAACAGCTTGTCGCGGCTCTCCCGCCAGCTCAGGCCGCAGGCGGACAGCAGGGTGCGCGCGGGTTCGGCGAGGCGTCCGCTTTTCTGGATGGCGATGCGCAGGCGATCGCGCGTCGCGGTGGCGACCGTGGGACTCATGGTGGATAGCTCAGTGGGAGGCGACGGGCCGAGGCGGCTGGCGGCGGAGCGCGGCCGCATAGCCGCCCGCCCCGCTTTCCAGGGTGCGCGCCACGCGCCCGATGGTGGTCACGCTGACGTCGGTCAGCTCGTGGATTTCGCGGTAAGGCACGCCTTTCAGCAGCAGCGGCACGACCCGCCAGCGATCGGCCATGGCCTCGAGCTCGGCCGGCGTGCACAGGTCCTGCAGGAACGCCCTGACCTCGTCGGACTTGCCCAGCGCGGCGAAGGCGCGGGACAGCGCCTGCAATGCGGCAGCGGCGTCCTGTTCGTCGGTGGGCGTGCGGCGCTTCATGATGGATTTCCGGCGTACCAATGTAATAACGTGTTATTACATTAGACGAAGACGCGGTGCCGGGTCAAGCCCTCCAGGCCGTGGACCGGAGTGGCAGCCCCACCCCCGCATGCCCGGCTGGTCATGCCGCACACAGGTCTCGTCCGCCGGGGCATAGGTGCGAACGCCCGGCGGTAGTAGACTCCGGCCAGGTCCGGGGCGGACCAAGCAACCATAGGGAGCGAGCTGGATGCCGGGTTGGCGGAGCCGACTGATTCGACTGTTCCTGGGCCTGGCCGCACTGCTGGCCGGAACCGCTCTGGCCCAGCCGGCGCCGGTGCAGCTCAGTGCTTCCACGCCGCAGGTGGAGCTGGCCCCGCACACCCGTTTTTTCCATGACCAGACCGGCCAGGCCGACCTGGCGGCAGCGCGCGCGCGCCTGGCTGCCGGCGCATTCCAGCCGCTGCCGGGCGACAACCCCTCGTTCGGCTTCCAGGATGGCGCCTACTGGTTCCACGTCCGCCTCAGCAACCAGGACCACCCCGAGGAGAAATGGCTGCT
The DNA here is from genome assembly GCA_004173415.1 of Lysobacteraceae bacterium. GTDB lineage: Bacteria > Pseudomonadota > Gammaproteobacteria > Xanthomonadales > Xanthomonadaceae > Pseudoxanthomonas_A. The sequence goes on along the minus strand of SEHC01000003.1, from coordinate 5,125 downwards.
GGTGCAGGAATATGCGCTCAGCGACCGCCTCGACCTGTACCTGATCCAGGCCGATGGCCGCGTGGTCCACAGCGCCGGCGGCGACCACCTGCCCTTCGACCAGCGCAACATCCGCTACCGGCAGCCGAATTTCTGGCTGCACCTGCCGCAGGGACAGGTCGTGGACCTGATGATGCGGGTGCAGAGCGAAAGTTCGATGCAGGTGCCGCTGCGGGTATACGCGCCGGCCGCCTTCATCGAGCAGTCCCGCGATGCGCAGTTCGCCATCGGCCTGTACTACGGCATCCTGCTGGCGTTGTTCATCTACAACCTGGTGTTGTGGCTGACTTTGCGCGATGCCAGCTATTTCTGGTATCTGTTCCACATCAGCGCATTCGGCCTGGTCCTGTTCACCCTCAACGGGCTTGGCTTCGAATACCTGTGGCCCAGGTCGGCGTGGCTGGCCGACCACATGGTGCCGTTGTCGATCTGCCTGGCGCTGATCGGTATGCAGCAGTTCGCGCGGATCTTCCTCGAACTGCGGCAGCGCTGGCGCTTCGGCGACCGGGTGGCCCTGGGGATCATCGGCTTCTTCATGCTGCTGGGCATCGCCGCCACCCAGCTGCCGTACCGCACGGTGGTGCCGCTGGCCTCGGCGGCGGTGTTCCCGAACATCTGCTGGATCCTGGTGGCGACCATCGTGGTGCTGCGCCGCGGCTACAAGCCGGCCAAGCTGTTCCTGCTGGCGTGGTTCCTGTTCCTGCTCGGCACCGGCATGTTCGCCGCGGTGGCCTTCAACCTGCTGCCGAAGAACTTCATCACCGAATACGGGGTGCAGATCGGTTCGGCGCTGGAGATGCTGCTGCTGTCTATCGCGCTCGGCTACCGCTACGCGGCGCTGCGCAACGAGAACGAGCGCATCGTGCGCGAGGCGCGCGACCAGCTCGAGCACAAGGTCGCGCAGCGCACTTCCGAACTGCGCAGCGCGCTGAGCCAGCTGGAGGACGCGCACCACCAGCTGAGCGAGTCCAACCGCCATGACGGACTCACCGAGCTGTACAACCGTACCCACTTCCGCGAAGCGTTCGAGCACCTGCTTTCGGAGGCGCGCAACAGCAACCGGCCGATCTCGCTGCTGATGATCGACCTGGACCATTTCAAGAGGATCAACGACCGCTACGGCCACCTGGTGGGCGACGATTGCCTGCGCGGCACCTCCAACACCATGGCCGAGGTGCTGGCGCCGTACAACGCGCTGCTGGCCCGTTTCGGCGGCGAAGAGTTCATCGCCGCCCTGCCCGGCATGGACCTGCACGGGGCCAGCGCGGTCGCCGAAGAACTGCGGCAGGCGCTGAACATGCGGCCCTGCATCAGCGGTGACCTGGTGATCCCGGTGTCGGCAAGCATCGGCGTGCACTCGGTCGACGTCTCGGCCCGCAACAGCATCGAATCGGCGCTGCAGGTTGCCGACCAGGCCCTGTACGCGGCCAAGGCCGAAGGCCGCGATTGCGTGCGCACGCTCTGAGCACGCCCGGCCGCGCCCGGCGGCCGGCAAACCGATAACATCACGGTTCCATCATCGCACCGGAATGCCGCCCATGCCCCGTCGCCGCCTCGCCTCGCTGCTGCTCGTCCTCGCCATCGGCCATGCGCATGCCGCCGACGGCTCTACCGACGCGGTCCGGCTCGCCCAGCAGGCATTGATCGTCGATACCCACATCGACGCGCCCAGCGTGCTGCTGTCCGAATGGCAGGACCTGGGCAAGCTGACCCCGAGCCGCGAATTCGACTATCCGCGCGCGCGCCAGGGCGGGCTGGACGTGGCCTTCATGTCGATCTACACCTCGCCCGACGAGGACCAGCGCGGCACCGCCCGGCAGCTGGCCAACATGCAGATCGACGCGGTCGAGGCGCTGGTGGGCCGGCATCCCGACAAGTTCGCCATGCTCTCCTCGCCGGCCGACGTCGAACGCCTGCAAGCGGGCGGCCGCGTGCTGCTGGCCCTGGGCATGGAAAACGGAGCGCCGCTCGGCGACGACCTGTCGCAGCTGGCCCGCTTCCATGCCCGCGGCGTGCGCTACATCACCCTGGCCCACAGCGCCAGCAACCGGATCAGCGATTCGTCCTACGACCGCAACCGCCGCTGGCAGGGCCTGAGTCCGTTCGGCGCGCAGGTGGTCGCGGAAATGAACCGCCTGGGGATCATGGTCGACGTGTCGCACCTGTCCGATGCCGCGGCGCTGCAGGCGGTTGAACTGAGCCGGGTGCCGGTGATCGCCAGCCATTCCGGAATGCGCCACTTCACCCCCGGTTTCGAGCGCAACCTGGGCGATGGGCTGGCCACGGCGATCGCGGCCAAGGGTGGCGTGGTCCAGCTGACCTTCGGCATCGGCTTCGTCAATCGCCAGGCCGCCGACAACCTGCAGGCCTATTTCGACGCCGAGGCGGCGCTGGACCAGCGCAATGCCGCGGCACGCGCCGCGGGCAAGCCGCTCGAGGACAAGGCCGCCTTCGACAAGGAATGGGAGCGTACCCATCCGGTCCCGGCCACGCCGATCGAGGCGGTGCTCGACCAGATCGACTACGCGGTCAAGCTGGTCGGCATCGACCATGTCGGCCTGGGCTCGGACTTCGATGGCGTATCGGGCAACCTCCCGCAGGGCCTGCGCAACGTCGCCGACTATCCCAACCTGATCGCGGGCCTGCAGGCGCGCGGCTACCCGGACGACGACCTGCGCAAGATCCTCGGCGGCAACCTGCTGCGGGTCTGGGCCGCGGTGGAAGCCGGCGGCGAACCGTCAAAGCCCTGACCACCGCCCACGCGGGAGTCGCGCAAGGCGATCGCAGCTTACGCAGCTCCTACGTTGGACAGCACGCAGCTCCTACGACAGGACGCGCCTGGCGGCATCGAGCAGTGTTCCCGATTCGACCAGCCTGACCACGGTGGCGACCTCGCCATCCATGGCCCGGTCGCGATCCAGGAACGGGATGGCCGCACGCAGGGTCGCATGGGCGGCGGCGACCGCCGCACCGGGATGGAACTCGCCGGCGGCGGCAAGCTCGGCCCGCAGGCCCTCCACTTCCGCCAGGAAGTCCTCCTGCTGCGCGCCCGGACCGGCGCCCTGCACCTTGCCGGCGAACGCCGCCGCGTCGCAGCGTCGGGCGAGGTCGCGGGCGGCGTTGATCATGTCGCGGCGCAGGTCCAGCGCCTGCGCGGCCGAATACAGCTCCAGCGCCAGCACCTTGGACAGGTCGCGGGTCATCGCCAGCACCTGGCGCGCTTCGTTGGCGCCCATCGACACGTGGTCCTCGGCATTGGCGCTGGTGGGAATGGAGAATACCGAGGCCGGATGCGCGCGGCTGGCCAGGTCGTTGACGATGGCCGCGGCGGTGTACTGCACGATCATGTGGCCGGACTCGGTGCCGTCCTCGTTGCCGATCAGGAAAGCCGGCAGGCCATCATTGGTGGCCGGGTCGACCAGCTTGTTGAGGCGCCGCTCGCTGATCGAGGCCAGCACCGGGATCGAGGCCTTCACATAGCTCATGGCCAGCGCAAGCGGCATGCCGTGGAAATGGCCGGCCGAGATCACCTGCTCCTCCACGTGCGCCGCATCGGCCTTGTCCGGGAACACCAGCGGGTTGTCGGTCACCGAATTGAGTTCGATCTCCAGCACGCGCCGGGCCTGGGCCACCGCATCGCGCACCGCGCCGTGCACCTGCGGGATGCAACGCAGCGAATAGCTGTCCTGCGGCTGGTGCTTCTTGCCACCGCGGAACGGACGGAAACGGTCGTAGAACTTCTCGCGGCCGTGGCGCTGGTCGCTTGGCACCCAGTCCCAGCCGATGTCGAAGCGCAGCTCGCGGGAAGCCTCGGTATCCCAGCTGTGCGGCAGCCATTGCCTGAACCTGGGCACCAGGTGGTAGGGAATGTCGGCCAGGGTCGAACCGGACAGCAGGCGGCGCAGGCGCGCGGCCACGTGCACCTGGCCCGGATGCGGGCGCAGCGCGTGCACTTCCTTGGCGAACGCGCCCAGGCGCCCGGCGAAGGCGTCCAGGGTCATCGCCGCGGCCAGGTCGGCCGTGTCCAACAACGCATCCAGCCTGTGCAGCGCCAGCACGCCCATCGCCAGCATCTGCGCGGTGCCGTTGTTCAGGGCCAGGCCTTCCTTGTACGAGAGCTTGACCGGCGCCAGTCCGGCGCGCTGCAGCGCCTCCGCTCCCGGCATGCGCTCGCCTTGGAAAAACGCTTCGCCGCCGCCCAGCAGGACCAGGGCAAGATGCGACAGCGGCGCCAGGTCGCCGGAGGCGCCGACCGAACCCAGTTCCGGCACCACCGGCACGATCCCGGCGTTGAGCATGGCCGCCATCGATTCCAGGGTCTGCACGCGGATGCCCGAGTGCCCGCGCAACAGCGTGTTGATGCGGATGCCCATCATCGCGCGGACCACTTCGGCGGCCATCGGTTCGCCGACGCAGACCGCATGGGTGATGATCAGGTTGTTCTGCAGTTCCTCGTGCAGGGAACGCCCGGACTTCGTCGCCCCCGGCAGTTCGTCGCGCAGCGGATGGGCGCCGAGCAGCTTGTCGGCATTGCTGCCGAAGCCGGTGGAAACGCCGTAGATGGGCTCCTCCCTGCGCACCTGCTCGGCGAGGAAGTCGGCGGCGCGGGCCACCGCCTTCAAGGCTTCGGGATCCAGGCCGACGCTGGCGCCGTAGGCGATCTCCACCAGCTGGTCGCGGCCGAGGGATTTGCCATCGAGGCGGATAGGTTTCATCGGGATTCCGTTTTCATCGGCGCGGCGGCTCAGCGGCCGGCCAGCGCACGCGTCTGTTCCAGCTCCACGCGCAGGGTGGAAGCGAGCTGGTCGCGGGTGACTTCGAACTGCTGCTCGCGGGCCAGGTCCTTGACCGTGACCACGCCGCGGGCCAGCTCGTCCTCGCCGGCCAGGACCACGAAGCGGATGCCCGCGCGCGAGGCGTACTGGAACTGCCTGCCCAGCTTCTTCGGCTCCATCTGCACCTCGGTATTGATGCCGCCGGCGCGCAGGCGCCGGGCGATGTCCAGCGACTCGGTCAGTTGCGTTTCCTCCATCAGCGCGACCATCGCCTGCACCGAGCTTTCGTCGACGCCGGCCACCAGCCCGGC
>SEHC01000145.1 GCA_004173415.1 Lysobacteraceae bacterium | reverse complement strand
GAGAAGGCCATGGCGAAGTAGATGTAGGGCTTCGGCACGTGGATCTCCAGGCCGTCCAGGATCAGCACCACGCCGATCAGCACGATGAACGCCAGTGCCAGCATCTTGATCGTGGGGTTGGCGTCGATGAAGCGTCCCAGCGGGTTGGCCGCCAGCAGCATCACCGCCACCGCCAGCAGGATCGCCGCCACCATCACCGGGATGTGCTGGGCCATGCCCACCGCGGTGATCACCGAATCCAGGGAGAACACGATGTCGATGATCGCGATCTGCAGGATCACCAGGCCGAACACGGCCGAGGTCTTGGTGGTGTTGGGATCCTGGTCGTGGCCGCCGGTGATCAGTTCGCGGATCTCCATCGCGCCCTTGACCAGCAGGAACAGGCCGCCGAGGATCAGCACCAGGTCGCGCACCGAGAAACCCATGCCGAACAGGCTGAACAGGTCGTTCTGCATGCGCGCCAGGAACGCCAGCGAAATCAGCAAGGCGATGCGGGTGATGCAGGCCACGGCGATGCCGAACTTGCGGGCCACGTCGCGCTGGTGCTCGGGCAACTTGCCCACGGCGATGGAAATGAACACCAGGTTGTCGATGCCGAGCACGATTTCCAGTGCGCTCAGGGTGACCAGGGTAAGCCAGACGTTGGGGTCGGCCAGGAATTCGAAACTCATCGTCAATCAGTCCTTCAAATCGGGAAAATTCGCGGGCCCAGGATCAGGCCCCAGCACAACAACACGTTCATCATCAGCACGAAGACCGCCGCCGACCCCATGTCCTTGGCGCGTCCGGCCAGTTCATGGAATTCGGGTCCGTAGCGCTCGATCACCGCCTCGATGGCGGAATTGAGCAACTCGGCGGCCAGTACCAGCAGGCAGCTGCCGATCAGCAGGGCGCGCTCGATGCCATCCTGCCCCAGCCAGACCGCCAGCGGCGACAGCACCGCCAGCAGGACCACCTCCAGGCGGAACGAGGACTCATGCAGCCAGGCCGCGCGCAGGCCCTGCATCGACCAGACCGCCGCCTTGAAGATGCGTTTCGGGCCCCGTGGCATGTGCCCTTTCTCGTCAGCCATGGCGGACGGGTGCAACGGAAGTTCGCATGGACGGGGGCTGACTCAGGCCGGCAAGGCGTGGATTTTGCCACAAGGCGGCGACCGGCACCGCCGCGGGCCGGGTTTGCGCTCTCCCCCGCGCGCTGTTTCACTGGAGAAAACCCTTGGCCGCAAGCCTTGCCGGAAACCTGCATGCCACCCGTCTACCTCCCTGATGACCGCCCGCTCCCCGCACTCCGGCTCCCGGCACGCTGGCGCGTTGCCGGCCTGTCCTGCTCCTTCCTGACCCTTCTGCTGGCGGCCTGCAGCAGCCTTCCAGCAAAGCTCCCGGCGCATGCCGGCGGGCCACGGGTTCCACAACAGGTGTCCAGCCTGGAGTGGGAACAGGACATGCGTCGGTTTGACGAGGCCGACGCGCTGGCCCCGCCGCCACGTGACGCGGTGTTGTTCACGGGCAGCTCGTCGATCCGCCTGTGGGAGACCCTGGCCGCGGATTTTCCCGGCGTACCGGTGATCAACCGCGGCTTCGGCGGGTCGGAGATCCGCGACAGCACCTGGTATGCCGACCGCCTCGTGGTCCGCCACGCGCCGCGGCAGGTGATCCTCTACGCTGGCGACAACGACCTGTCCAGCCGCCGCAGCCCGGCGCGGATTCGCGCCGACTTCCGCGCCTTCGTCGCCCGCATCCGCCAAGACCTGCCGGACGTGCCTATCTCCTATCTCTCGACCAAGCCCAGTCCGGCTCGCGCCCATCTGCTGCAAGCCCAGCGGAAGGCCAATGCGCTGATCCGCCAAGACGCCGGATCATTGCGGGTGCAGTTCATCGACGTCTTCACTCCGATGCTGGATGCGAGCGGGCAACCGCGCCCAGAGCTCTTTGTCGAGGACGGCCTGCACATGAACCAGGCCGGCTACCAGCTGTGGCGCCGGATCGTCGCCCCGCATCTCCTACGCAGGCCGGCGATAACCAATCCATAACCACGTCGGGCCTAGATTCTGGGCTGCGTTCCCACGGAGTCCGGCCATGGCCGTGAACTACATCCCCGACGGCTACCACACTGTAACCGCCTACCTGATCGTCGACGACGCCGCCAGGGCGCTGGATTTCTACCGCGATGCGTTCGGCGCACGCGAACTGTTCCGCCTGCCGATGGGCGACAAGATCGGCCACGCGGAGATCATGATCGGCGACACCCACCTGATGTTGGCCGACGAATTCCCCGAGATGGGCGCGCTGGGACCGAACACGCGCGGGGGCCGACCGCAAGCTTCCTGATCTACGTGCCCGATGCGGACGCGGCCTACGCCAAAGCGGTCGATGCCGGCGCTCGCGCCGATCGACCGCTGAAGGATGAATTCTGGGGCGACCGGATCGGCACCGTGCTCGATCCGTTCGGGCACAAATGGTCGCTGGCCACCCACAAGGAAGAGGTCGGCCCGGAAGAGATGCAGCGACGCATGCGGGAATTGAGCGACAGCCAGGGCTAGGCCCGGCAGGACCGGCTCATTCCTCGCCGAAGATGGCGATGTGGGCCTTTCCGTCGGTACCGATCCAGGCGCGGTACATGCCCGAGGTATTGAACGGCAAGGCCAGGTTGCCGTCGCGGTCGACCGCGATCGCGCCGCCGTCGCCGCCGAGCTCGGGCACGCACTGCAGGATCACCGCCTCGGCCGCCTCACGCAGGCTGGCGCCGCCATGGGCGATGCGCGCGGCGATGTCGTGGGCCACCGCGTTGCGGATGAAGAACTCGCCCCAGCCGGTACCCGAGACCGCGCAGCGCTGGTCGGCCCAGGTGCCGGCGCCGATCAACGGCGAATCACCGACGCGCCCGTAGCGCTTGTTGGTCATGCCGCCGGTGGAGGTCGCGGCGGCCAGGTCGCCGTGGGTGTCCAGCGCTACAGCACCGACCGTGCCGAAATACTTGCCGCGCAGGCCGTCGGCCTTCGCATCGGTCGCCGCGGCCCCTTCGCGCGCCTGCTCGAGTTCGAGCTGCGCGCGGCGGGTCTCGGTATCGAACCAGTCGTTGGCCACCCTCTCGACCTGCGGCTGGGTATCGGCGAAACGCTCGGCACCGGCACCCATCAACAGCACGTGCGGCGAATGCTCCATCACCGCGCGCGCCAGCTTGACCGGATTGCGGATGGTTTCGACCCCGGCGACCGCGCCGGCGCGGCGCGTACCGCCTTCCATGATCGAGGCATCCAGTTCATGGCGTCCGTCGGCGTTGTAGACCGAGCCCTTGCCCGCGTTGAAGCGCGGTGATTCCTCCAGCGCCACGACCGCGGCCTCGACCGCGTCCAGCGCGCTGCCGCCCCCGCCAAGGATGGCGCGGCCGGCATCCAGCGCCCGGGCCAGGTCGTGGCGGATCGCCTGCTCGTCGGCCTGGGACAACTGTTCGCGTTCGATCACGCCGGCGCCGCCGTGGATGGCCAGGGCGAAGGATTGCTTGGTGGAGGTCATGCGATTGCCGGATTGGGTCCGCTACTGCTGCCGCAACGCCTCGATCGGGTCCAGCTGCGAGGCCTTGCGCGCCGGGTAATAGCCGAAGAACAGCCCGGTGCAGATGGAGAACGCGGCCGCCAGCGCCACCACCTGCCCGTTGAGCACGATCGGCAGGTCGCTGAACTTGCCGACCAGCAGCGCGCCGACCACGCCGATGGCGATGCCGATGACGCCGCCGATCAGCGAAATCAGCATGGCCTCAGCAAGGAACTGCCTGCGCACGTCCGTCGGGCCTGCCCCGACCGCCATGCGCAGGCCGATCTCGCGGATCCGCTCGGTCACCGACACCAGCATGATGTTCATGATGCCGATGCCGCCGATCACCAGGCAGATGCTGGCGACCGCACCCAGCAGCTTCGACATCAGGTTGGTGGTGGCGGTGCGCGTGGCGACGATTTCGGAAATGTTGCGCACGTTGAAGTCGTCGTCATCCCCTGGGGCGATCTTGTGCTTCTGGCGCAGCAGTGCTTCCACTTCGCCCTGCACGTAGTTCAGGTCCTTGGCGCTGGCCACGGTCAGCGCGATCTGCATCACCGCGCCGGACGGCAGGCCCATGGCGCCCATCAGGCGACGCCGCGCGGTCTCCAGCGGCACCATGATGACATCGTCCTGGTCCTGGCCGAAGCCGCCCTGACCCTTCGACTTGAGCGTGCCGACCACGGTGAATGGAACCCGCCCCAGGCGGATGGTCTGGCCGATGCCGGGATCGTCGCCGAACAGCGTGCGCCGCGTCGTTTCGCCGAGGATGGCGACCTTGTCGGCGCTGGTGTAATCCTGCGCCTGGAAGCCCTCGCCGCCGGCGATGGTCCAGCCGTTGATATCGAAGAAGTCCGCCTGCACCCCCTGCCAGCTGGTGGAGGTGTTGTTTTCCGCGTACACGGCCTGGGTACTGCCGCGCAAGGCGCCGGCCACGTACTGGACTTCGGGAATTTCGTTGCGGATCGCCTCCACATCGCCTTCGTTGAGGGTGAAGAAGCTGCTGGCACTCATCCGCGCCCCGCCGCCGCCGCGACCGGCGCCGGGAGAAATGTCCAGGCGCTGAGAACCCAGGCCCGAAACCATCTTGTCGATTTCCGCCTGCGTGCCCTGGCCGACCGAGACCATCACGATCACCGCGGCGATGCCGATGATCACTCCCAGCGAGGTGAGCGCGCTGCGCATCCAGTTGCCGCGCAAGGCGTGGATGGCCGTGCGCAGGATGTCGGTGAAGTTCATGCGGCGGTCTCCTCGTGCAACTCGCCATCGCGCATCACGAAGATGCGATCTGCGTGCGCGGCTACTTCGGCGTCGTGGGTGATGAGGATGACCGTGTGGTCGGCGTCGCGCAGCCGCTTGAACAGGGCCAGGATCTCCTCGCCGGTCTTGCTGTCCAGCGCGCCGGTGGGTTCGTCGGCCAGCAGGATGGGCGGCTGGTTGATCAGTGCGCGGGCGATGGCCACGCGCTGCTGCTGGCCACCGGACAATTCGCTGGGCCGGTGCGAGGAACGCTCCCCCAGCCCCACCGACGCCAGTGCTTCCTGGGCGCGGCGCGCGCGCTCGGCCGGCGGCACCTGCGCGTAGCCCAGCGGCATGGCGACGTTATCCAGCGCGCTCATGCGCGGCAGCAGGTTGAATCCCTGGAACACGAAGCCGATCTTGTCCCGGCGCAGGGTCGCCAGCTCTTCCTTGTCCAGCGTGGCCACGTCGACGCCGTCGCATTCGTAGTTGCCCGAGGTCGGCGTATCCAGGCAGCCGATCAGGTTCATCAGGGTGGATTTGCCCGAGCCCGAAGGACCCATGATGGCGACGAAATCACCCCGTTCGATGCGCAGGTCCACGCCACGCAGCGCCGCGACCTCGGCTTCGGTGCCTTGCGAATAGATCTTGGAGAGCGCGCGGGTCAGGATGACCGGCGTTCCAACCACGGTTCCCGCGGAGGCTCGGGCACTCATTCCCGGGCGCGCTCGCCGGTCACGATCTGGTCGCCTTCCTTCAGGCCACCGCCAGACACTTCGGTGGCGGTGCCGTCGCTGGCGCCGATGCGCACCATCACCGGGTCGGGCCTGCCGTCGGCCAGCCGGTAGATTGAGGCGCGCTTGGCGTTGAGCAGGGCGCTCAGCGCGGCATCCCAGCGCTGCTTCTGCGCGTCGTCCAGGCTGGCGCGGAATGCAGCGAAATCCTGCTGGAAACGCTCGCTCATGCGCTGGCGCATCTGCGCCTGCATGTCGCCGGAACCACCGATGCTGACGGACATGCCCGGCGGGCCGCCGCGACCGCCGCCGAACATGCCGCTTCCGCCCGGCGCCGACTGCGCCTGGCGCGACGCCTGTCGTTCGCGCACGGCGGCCACGGCCGCGTCGAACGCCGCCTTCTGCTGCGCATCGATCTTCATATCCGCCACGCTGCGGGCCAGGTCTTCGGTGATCCCGCTGCCGCCGCCACGTTGCGCGCGCTGCGCAGGCTGCGCGGGTGCCGCGATCGCCCCTTCGGCGGGCTTGTAGCGCAGCGCCGCGTTGGAGACCTTGAGCACGTTGTCGCGCTTGCTGACCTCGATCTCGGCGTTGACGGTCAGGCCCGGGAGCAGGGTGCCGTCGCTGTTGTCGACCGTCACCACGACCGGATAGGTGACCACGTTGTTGGTGGTGGTCGCGGCCAGCCGCACCTGGTCCACCGTGCCCTTGAACTGGCGATCGGCGAAGGCGTCGGCGGTGAACGACACGCCCTGCCCGACCTTGACCTGGCCGATGTCCGACTCGTCCACCGCCAGCTCGATCTTCATCTTGCCCAGGTCCTCGGCGATCTTGAACAGCTCCGGCGCCGAGAAACTGGCGGCCACCGTCTGGCCAGGTTCGATGGTGCGGGTGAGGACCACGCCATCGACCGGCGAGGTGATCACCGTGCGCTGCAGGTTGACCCGCGTGGTCTGGGTGGAAGCCGTCTGTTGCCGGATCTGCGCCTGTGCCGAATTGACCTGTGCGCGGGCCTGTTCCAGGGTCGCGCGGGCCAGGTCGACATCGCTCTGCGCGACCAGTTTCTGGCCGCCCAGGTCGGACTTGCGCGCATAGTCCAGCTCGGCATTGCGAAGGCTGGCGCGAGCCTGGGCGAGGCTGGCGTTGGCGCTGGCGATCTGCGCGGTGCCCTGTTCGATTTGTGCTTCGTAGCTGCTCGGGTCGATGCGCGCCAGCACATCGCCCTTCTTGACCCGGCTGTTGTAATCCACCAGCACGTCGGTGACCTGGCCGGAAATCTGGGTGCCGACGGTCACGGTTGAAATGGCGCTCAAGGTGCCGGTGGCCGAGATCGCCACGCGGACGTCACCGCGCTCGACCGACGTGGTCCGGTACGCGCCTTCGGCAGCCATTTCCTTGCGGCTGGCCCAGTACCGGTAGCCTGCACCCAGCAGCGCCAGGACCACGACGGCAAGCACGAGACGGGTAACCAGGGAACGTGAGACCGGCTTGCCGGAGCGGGGTGCGGTGCTGCTGGGTCGATTCATGCGGGGCCAGGTCTCGGATAGTCGGAAGCCAGGCGATTAACGCACGGACCTCGCACCGGTTGACACCCGGGGTCATCCGCGTGGCGTGGCGAGGGACTGCATTGCGCGATCGCTAGGCGAAAAACACCGTTGCCCGGGTCCCCTCGCCCAGCTCGCTTTCCAGCTCCACCCTCCAGCCGAAGCGAGCGCACAACTTGCCCACGATGGACAGGCCAAGGCCGGTGCCGGAGGGACGCGAGGGATCGGCGCGGTAAAAGGGCTCGAAGGCCCGCGCGGTATCGCCTTCGCTCATGCCGACGCCGGTGTCGCGGACGACGAACCGGTCCTGCTCCAGGGTGACCTCGATGCGGCCGCGGTCGGTATAGGCGCAGGCGTTGCGCAGCAGATTGCTGACCACCACGTGCATCACCCGCGGCGGCGCATGCAGGCGCGGCTTGGCATTGCAGGTCACCTCCAGGTCGACCGGCTTGCCGGTCAACAGGCTGCGCGCGCTTTCCGCTTCGTAAAGCAGGATCTCGGCGAGGTCGAAATCCTCGCTCTGCGGTTCCACGTCCGATTCGCGGGCCAGGATCAGGAAGGCGTCGATCACAGCTTCCATGTCGCGTCCGGCGCGCTGGATGCGCTGCAGCGAGCGCATGAGCCGTGGAGAGGCGTCTTCGGCCATGGCCATGTCGGTGGCCACGCGGATCACGGTCAGCGGCGTGCGCAGCTCGTGGCTGGCATCGCGGGTGAAGGCACGCTCGCGCTCGACGTGGGAGCTCACCCGCCCGGCCAGCCCATGCAGGGCCGAGGCCAGTTGGCGCGCTTCGCCCTGCACGTCGGGGGGAAGCTTGTCCGCCGCCAGGTTGCTGACGTCGGGGCCGCGCGGATCCCACTGCGCGACCTGCCGGGCCAGCCAGGTGACCGGCGAAATCAGCCGCTTAGAAGCCCGGTAGGTCAGCCAGGAGACGAAGTAGATCGCAAGCAGGGTCGAGATGATCGGCAGGATGCCGAAATAGAACGCCAGGCGCTCGGCCTGCGATTGCAGGAACACCAGGTACAGGCGTCCGGCCGGCTTCTCGTCGACCAGCACCAGCAGGCCATCTCTATCCAGGTCGTGGAAACCCGGCTTCAGCGTCCGCAGCTGCTCGGGCAGGACCAGGTTGGAATGGCCGCGTTGCACCAGGTAGCCGCGGATGTTGTAGGTGTTGGGCGGCGGCTGCACGCCGGAGGCGCCGTAAAGCTGCCAGAAATGCGTCGCCTCTTCCTCAAGCACGGTGTTCATCAAGCCCTGCTTGAGCACAGCCGAACCCAGGAACACCGCCAGCGCAATGGCAAGGCTCGCCAACACCACCTGGATGATGAAGGCGATGCGGAACTTCCGCGGCAACCCCTGCGGCATGCGCTATTCCCTGCCGGTCGTGGCTAGGTGATGTCGGCGATACGATAGCCCGCGCTCTGCACGGTGTGCAGCAAGGGCTTGTCGAAAGGCTTGTCGATCACCTTGCGCAGGTTGTACAGGTGGCTGCGCAGCGTATCGGAGTCGGGCAGGCCATTGCCCCATATCTCCCGCTCGATTTCCTGACGGGTGACCACCCGCGGGGATTCGCGCATCAGGATGGTCAACAGGCGCAGGCCGATCGGCGACAGCATCAGCTCGGCGCCGCCACGGGTGGCGCGCATGCTGACCGGGTCCAGCACCAAGTCGGCGACCTTCAGGACCTCGGCCCCGACCTGGCGGCGCTCGCGGCGGATCAGCGCGCGCAGGCGTGCTTCCAGTTCCTGGATGGCGAACGGCTTGGTCAGGTAGTCGTCGGCGCCCGAACCCAGACCGGTCAGCTTGTCATCCAGGGTGTCGCGGGCGGTCAGCATCAGCACCGGGGTCGACTTTCGCGCCTCGGTGCGCAGCCGCCGGCAGACCTCCATGCCGTCCATGCGCGGCAACATCAGGTCCAGCACCAGCACGTCGTAACTGTTCTCGACAGCCAGCCGGTAGCCGTCCAGCCCGTCGGTGGCGTAATCCACCTCGAAGCCGCGGCCTTCCAGATATTCCCCGATCATCTCCGAGATGTTGCGGTTGTCCTCAACCACCAACACCAGCCCTGCCGTTTCCTGTGTTTGGCGCATGCCGCCTCCGTGGTTTCTTCAGGTTTGTGAAACTACCTGCTGTCGAGTAGACGGAATGTGAAGGCCTGCCCGAACGGCCCTCCAAGGGCTAGGCTTCCGCTTCCGCCCCTGCCGATTCGCCCCATGACCGCCCGCCTGCTGCCCCTGCTGTTGCTGCTCGGCTCCAACGTCTTCATGACCTTTGCCTGGTACGGACACCTCAAGT
>SEHC01000611.1 GCA_004173415.1 Lysobacteraceae bacterium | reverse complement strand
GGCACAGGTCGAACCCTGAGCCCGCATTGCATACACTGGGGCCATGACTTCTTCCGACTACGCCATCGCCATCGACGTAGCCACGCGCTTCCTCGACGAACAGTCCGCGCCGGCCGACCAGCGCTTCGTCTTCTCCTACACCATCAGCATCCGCAACCACGGCCGGATCGCCGCGCGTCTGCTCGGCCGGCACTGGTTGATCACCGACGCCAATGGCAAGGTCCGGGAAGTCCGTGGCGAGGGCGTGGTCGGCGAACAGCCCTGGCTGCGCCCCGGCGACGCCTTCGAATACACCTCCGGCGCGGTCCTGGAGACGCCCCTGGGCACGATGCGCGGCAGCTACGACATGCTCGCCGACGACGGCACCCGCTTCGAAGCGCCGATCGCGCCCTTCACCCTGACCGTGCCGCGCACGGTGCACTGAGGAGCGCGGCTTGAGCGTCTGGGCCATCGGTGACCTGCAGGGCTGCTACGACGCGACCCAGCGCCTGCTCGAGCGCATCCGCTTCGACCCGGCCGCCGATACGCTGTGGTTCTGCGGCGACCTGGTCAACCGCGGCGGCCAGTCGCTGGAAACCCTGCGCCTGGTCCATTCGCTGCGCGAACGCAGCGTGGTGGTGCTCGGCAACCACGACCTGTCGCTGCTGGCGATCGGCGAGCGCACCCCGGACGAACAGCGCAAGGTCAACCCGGACCTGCAGCGCGTGGTCCTGGCCGACGACCGCGATCAGCTGCTGTCCTGGCTGCGCATGCGCGAGCTGGTCCACGTCGACCGCGAGCTCGGCTGGATGATGGTGCATGCCGGACTGGCTCCGAAATGGACCACGGCCCTGGCCGAAAAACATGCCCGCGAAGTCGAGCGCCAGCTGCATGGCGAAGGCTACCGCAAGCTGTTCCGCAACATGTACGGCGACAAGCCCAACTGGGCGCCGCACCTGGCCGGCTATGACCGTTCGCGCGCGATCATCAACGTGCTCACGCGGATGCGCTATTGCACCCCGCGCGGACGCATGGCGATCGAGGAGAAAGGCGCGCCCGGCATGCAGGCGCAGGGGCTGTACCCCTGGTACGAAGTGCCTGGGCGGGCGCAGCGCGACCTGAAGATCGTCTGCGGCCACTGGTCGACGCTGGGCCTGATGATCGGCCACGGCGTGCATGCGATCGATACCGGCGCGGTCTGGGGCGGCAAGCTGACCGC
>SEHC01000610.1 GCA_004173415.1 Lysobacteraceae bacterium | reverse complement strand
CCGCCGCCGGCCAGCGGCGCCAGCACCTGGGTGCCGATCAGGAACCCGCTCAACACGAAGAACAGGTCCACCCCCATCCATCCATAACGGGAAAGCCAGGCGTAGTCCTCGCCCAGTCCACCCACGATGAAGGAATGGAACAGCATCACCCAGACGATGGCGATGGCGCGCAGCAGGTCCAGGCCGGGATACTTCAAGCGCGCATTCTCCTGGAGCATGGGACAGACAAGGCGCTACAGGAGGGAAAGCAGGTGAGGCATCCTCTCTGCCCTCACGCGAAGACAGGTGGCCGGGCCGGCCTGCCCCGGATAACCGGCCGGGGTCCGTACCAGGGGTGCCAGGCAGCGTTACGCAGCCCCCATGTCCTGCGCACAACTGCTCCCCGCTGCACGGGGAGAACGACGCATCACGCCAGCGGTTCGTCGCTGAGGTAGGTGTACCCGGTCAAGCCCGCTTCCAGCGCCTCGGCCAGCGCCGTCGACTCTTCCGCCCCCAACCCCGCCTTCGCCACCCGCTCGGCGTAAGCCGCGCGCAGGTCCGCCAGCGCATACCCCACGTAATCCAGCATCACGTCGGTGGTGTCGCCGCGGCGCTGCTGGCTGATGCGGAAACCGTCGCCCTCGCGCTTGACCTCCACCGTGTCGGTGTCGCCGAACAGGTTGTGGATGTCGCCCAGGATCTCCTGGTAGGCGCCGACCAGGAAGAAACCCAGGCGATAGCTTTCGCCGTGGTTCAAGCCATGCAGCGGCAACGAGGAATCCAGGCCCTCGTTCTCGACGTAGGTCTTGACCATGCCGTCCGAATCGCAGGTCATGTCGCAGACCACGCCGCGGCGCAGCGGGGCCTCGTTGAGGCGCTCGATCGGCAGGATCGGGAACACCTGGTCGATCGCCCATACGTCCGGAATCGACTCGAACACGCTGAAGTTGACGAAGTACTTGTCGACCAGGCGTTCGTTGAGTTCGTCCAGCAGGTCGCGATGGCTGCGCTCGCCGCTGTCCAGGCGCATGCGCACGGCGTGGGCGATCGCGTAGAACAGGTCGTCGATGCGGGCGCGGTGGACCAGGTCGATCTGGCCCAGCGCGTACAGCGACAGGCCTTCGCTGTGATGGTGCTGGGCATCGTGGAACAGCTCCACCGCCGGGCGCGTGTCCAGCTCGGCATGGATCTCGCGCAGGTGGCGGATCACCGCCGGCTCGTC
>SEHC01000609.1 GCA_004173415.1 Lysobacteraceae bacterium | reverse complement strand
TTCTTCGCAGCCACGAAAAGCGCTTCCTTCAACTTCCCGGGTCCGGGAAGGGGGCGCCTTTATAGCCTACCCGGACCATAGCGGCAACCATGCCTTCGGCCAAGTCGCATATCATCGAGGCATGATCGGCCGCGCCCTCATCGCCCTGCTGCGCATCTACAAGCGCTTCCTCAGTCCCCTGCTGGGTCCGCGCTGCCGTTTCGCGCCCAGTTGTTCGGAATACGCGATGGAAGCGATCTCCCGCCATGGCACCTTGCGCGGTGGCTGGCTGGCGCTGCGTCGCATCGGCCGCTGCCATCCCCTGCACCCCGGCGGCCACGACCCGGTGCCGGACAAACCCGTCCACCACACCACTTCCACAGGAACAAGCTGATGCCCGGCACCTTGATAGTCAACGCCCGCCTGGTCAACGAGGGCCGCGAGTTCGATGGCGACCTGCGCTTCGCCAATGGCCGCATCACCCACGTCGGCGGGCAGCTCAGCCCGCAGCCCGGCGACCAGGTCATCGAGGCCGGCGGGCGCTGGCTGCTACCCGGGATGATCGACGACCAGGTCCATTTCCGTGAACCCGGGCTCACCCACAAGGGCAACATCGCCAGCGAGTCCGCGGCCGCGGCCGCCGGTGGCCTGACCACATTCATGGACATGCCCAACACCACCCCGCCGACCCTGGACGCGGACGCGCTGGAAGCCAAGTACCAGCTCGCCGCCGGCCGGGCCTGGTGCAACCACGGGTTCTACCTGGGCGCCAGCAACGACAACCTGGAAGCGGTGCGCCGGCTCGATCCGAGGACCGCGCCCGGCATCAAGGTGTTCATGGGCGCCTCCACCGGCAACATGCTGGTCGACAACCCCGACACCCTGGACGCGATCTTCCGCGAGGCGCCCACGCCAATCATCACCCACTGCGAGGACACGCCGACCATCGACGCCAACCTGGCCCTGTTCAAGGTCAGGTACGGCGACAACATCCCGGTCGAGTGCCACCCCGACATCCGTTCGCGCGAGGCCTGCCTGAAGTCGACCCAGCTGGCCCTGTCGCTGGCCCGCAGGCACGACACCCGCCTGCACGTGCTGCACATTTCCACCGCCGACGAGCTGGCCCTGTTCCAGCGCGGCCCGCTGGTCGGCGCCGACGGCGTGCGCAAGCGCATCACCGCCGAGACCTGCATCCATTTCCTGCGCTTCGACCGTGGCGACTA
>SEHC01000144.1 GCA_004173415.1 Lysobacteraceae bacterium | reverse complement strand
GGATGCTCATGCGGAACCTGGTCGTTGCGGGGACCGGCATGGTAACGGCTGGCGTCACCGCGGTGTCATGCGGGCACGGGAGGATTGCGGCACAATCGGCCGGCGCCCGCCGGGGTGGCGGCGCCCACAGTCAAGGAGAAGACCATGCGGAACGCGTTCCTGCGCCATCTGGCGCTGGCGGCAATGGCATTGGGAATGGCGGGCGCGGCGCACGCGCAGGTCGTGATCAGCCAGGTCTATGGCGGCGGTGGCAACTCGGGCGCGCCCTACAACCGCGATTTCGTCGAACTCTACAACCGCGGTTCCAATCCTGCCTCGCTGTCCGGGCTGGCGCTGCAATACGCCAGCGCGACCGGCACCGGCAACTTCGCGGTCGGTTCGGTGCTGCCGGCCGCCAGCCTGGCGCCGGGACAGTATTTCCTGGTCGGCATGGGCACTGCCGGTGCCAATGGCGTCGCCCTGCCCGGCGTCGACGCCAGCGGCACCTCGGCGATGAGCGGCACGGCCGGCAAGGTCGTCCTGACCAACAGCACTGCAGCTCTGGCCTGCAACGGCGGCTCCACGCCATGCTCGGGCACGCAAACCGCCCTGATCCTCGACCTGGTCGGCTACGGCGGCGCCAACTTCTTCGAGGGCGCCGCGCCGACCGCGGTGCTGGGCAATGCCATCGCCGCCCTGCGCGCCGACGGCGGCTGCACCGACACCAACCAGAACGGCGCGGACTTCGCCGCGCTGGCGCCGACGCCCCGCAACAGCGCCATGATCGCGCCGTGCGGCGGCGGCGGCCTGCCGATGTTCACCGTGGCCGACGCCAGCGCCGACGAATCGGCCGGCAGCCTGTTCTTCGTGCTCAAGCTCAACCAGCCTGCCGGCGCCGGTGGCGCCAGCGTGCAGTACGCCACCGCCGACCGGACTGCCCTGGCCGGCAGCGATTACGTTGCAGCCAGCGGCACGGCGACCTTTGCCGAAGGCGCCGACACGGTCAGCCTGTCGATCACCCTGCTGGACGACGCCATCACCGAAAGCGACGAAACCTTCGTCGTGGATTTCTCCGCCGCCAGTGGCGCAGTGCTCGGCGACGCGCAGGCCCAGGGCACCGTGGTCAACGATGACGTCAGCCTGACCCCGATCCACGACCTGCAGGGCAACGGCGCGACCTCGCCCCTGGCCAACCAGCTGGTCTACACCACCGGCATCGTCACCGGCCGCAAGGGCAATGGTTTCTTCCTGCAGACCCGCGATGCCGACGCCGATGCGGATCCGGCCACTTCGCAGGGCATCTACGTGTTCACGAGCACCGCACCGCCCGCCGCGGCCACGGTCGGCAACGAGGTCCGCGTCGGCGGGACGCTGATCGAATACGTCCCGTCCACCGACCCCAACCAGCTGCCGCTGACCGAGATCACCGGCAATCCCAGCGTGTCGCTGCTGTCCTCCGGCAACCCGCTGCCGGCGCCGGTGCCGTTGACCGCGACCTTCCCCGATCCGGCCGGGCCGCTGGACCAGCTGGAACGGCTGGAAGGCATGCGCGTCACCGTGGCCAGCCTGACCGTGGCCGCGCCCACCGAAGGCAATACCAGCGAAGCCAACGCCACCGGCACCAGCAACGGCATCCTGCATGCGGTGGTCACCGGCGTGGCCCGGCCGTTCCGCGAACCCGGCATCCAGGCGCCGGATCCCGCGCCGGCCGGCGGCAGCATCCCGCCGATCCCGCGCTGGGACTTCAATCCCGAGCTGCTGACCCTCGACAGCGACGCGCTGGGGGGGCCGGCGTTCCTCCTCGACCTGTCCGCTGGCGCGGTGATCGAAGGCCTGGCCGGGCCGCTCGACTACGGCTTCCGTCGCTACACCATCCACCGCGACCCGGCCGTGCCCATCAGCGTCTCGGCCGGTGCCAGCCCGACTGCGGCGCGCGCGCCCAGCGCCGACGAGTTCACCGTAGCGGCCTACAACCTGGAACGCTTCTTCGACACGGTCAACGATCCGGGCATCGGCGAACCGGTGCTGACCGCAGCGGCCTTCGGCAACCGGCTGTCGAAGGCCTCGCTGGCGATCCGCGACTTCCTCCATGCGCCCGACATCCTGGCCACGGTGGAAGTGGAGAACCTGTCCACCCTGCAGGCACTGGCCGCGCGGATCAACGCCGACGCGGCAGCTGCCAGCCAGCCCGATCCGGGCTACGTGGCTTACCTGGAGGAAGGCAACGACGTCGGCGGGATCGATGTCGGTTTCCTGGTCAAGGGCGCCGACGTCGGCAGCGGCATCACCCGGGTCGAGGTGCTCGGCGTGACCCAGCACGGCAAGGACGCCACCTGGACCGAGCCCAACGGCAGCGTCAGCCTGCTCAACGACCGCCCGCCGCTGGCCCTGGACGCGGTGGTCCACTACGCCGACGGCCGCAGCTTCCCGATCACCGCCATCGCCGTGCACCAGCGCTCGCTCAACGACGTGGACAGCGCGGAGCCCTCGGGCCCGACCACCCTGGGCGATCGCGTGCGCCGCAAGCGCCAGCAGCAGGCCGAGTACCTGGCCGGCGTGATCCAGCAGATGCAGCTCGACGCGCCCAGCCGGCGCATCGTCACCCTGGGCGACTTCAACGCGTTCGCGTTCAACGACGGCCTGGCCGACACCATGAACGTGGTAACCGGCACGCCGAGCGCCGACGAACAGACCGCGGTGCCGGGCGACGGCATCGACCTGGTCGATCCGGACCTGGTCAACCTGGGCGTGCTGGAACCACAGGAGGAACGCTATTCCTTCGTCTTCGGCGGCAATGCCCAGACCCTGGACCATGTGCTGGCCAACGAGGAACTGCTCCTGGCCAGCAGCGCCTTCGGCCTGGACCATGCGCGCATCAACGCCGATTTCCCGGAGAGCGCGCGCAACGACGCCGGCTCGCCCTCGCGCCTGTCCGACCATGATCCGGTGGTCGCCTATTTCGAGGCGCGGCATCGGGCCGACCTGGCGGTCAGCGCGGCGGCGTCGGCCCCCAGCATCAGCGCGGGCCAAAGCCTCGGCTTCAGCGCCAGCGTGGCCAACCTGGGGCCGGATGCGGCCATCGACACCGGCGTGGGTTTCGCCCTCGATGCCGAACTGCCGGGGATGGCCGTGGTCGCGCCGGCGGGCTGGGCCTGCGACGCTCCCCAGGTGGCCGGCGGCGCCACGTCGATCGCCTGCCATCGCGACCGCCTGGCCAATGGCGAAAGCGCCAGCTTCCAGTTGAGCGCGATGACCGGCGCGGCGCAGGCGGGACGTTCGGTCACCCTGGCGGTGGCGGCCACCAGCCTGTCGCTGGATCCGGTCGCGGCCAATGACGAAGCCACTGCCAGCGTGGCGGTGCAGGCGCCGCCCACCGCGGACCTGGACCTGCAGTTCTCGGGTCCTGGGTCGGTGCCGCGCAACGCGTTCTCCGTGGTGTATTCGGCCACGTTGCGCAACCTGGGCACCGCCGCCGCGGCGCAACCGGTGCTGGTCTTCGACGGCAACAGCATGGCCGCCACCGCCAGCCTCACCGCCCCGGCGGGCTGGCAATGCGCCAGGCAGGGCAGCAACCGCGACACCACCTTCCGCTGCGCCGCCGCCAGCCTGCCGGCGGGTGCCAGCGCGGCGTTCACGTTGAAGGTCAATGCCAAGCCGACGCCATCGGACCGCATCATCCGGGTCGACGGCACCGCTGGCACGGCGAGCCCGGAAAGCAACGTCTCCAACAATCGCGCAGAGTTCGCCACCCGCGTGCAGTAAGCACGCCGCATCAATGCGAATCGGGACGCGGCTTCGGCCGCGTCTTTTTTTTCAACCATTGCCCTGCGTATTGCTGCGGTGCAGGACGCCGATGTGGCTCCGCTTCCTTAACATGGCGCCGATTACCATTGGTTTCACATGTAACGGGACGTGGACCGCGATGACACTCGCTGCGCAATTCGAAATCGAATACCTGCAATACCTGGGCCCGGACGGCACCCCGGTCCGCGACGACCTGCCCGAGGCGGCGCGCGACACCGCGCGGCTGAAGGAACTGTTCCGGCAGATGCTGTTCGTGCGCACCTTCGACACCAAGGCGGTGGCCCTGCAGCGCACCGGCAAGCTCGGCACCTACGCCTCCTGCCTGGGCCATGAAGCCACCCATGTGGGCATCGGCGCCTCGATGCGGCCGGAAGACACCTTCGCCCCCAGCTACCGCGAGTACGGCGCGCAGTTCATGCGCGGCGTGCGCCCCCGTGAGGTGTTGCTGTACTGGGGCGGCGACGAGCGCGGCAACGATTTCGCGGTGCCGCGCCATGATTTCGCCTGGTGCGTGCCGATCTCCACCCAGTGCCTGCATGCCGCGGGCGCCGCCCTCGCCTTCAAGCTGCGCGGCGAGGAGCGCATCGCGGTCAGCACCTGTGGCGATGGCGGCTCGTCGAAGACCGATTTCTATGCCGCGCTCAACTCCGGCGGCGCCTACTCGCTGCCGCTGGTGCTGTGCGTGATCAACAACGGCTGGGCCATCTCGGTGCCGCGCTCGGCCCAGACCGGCGCCCAGACCCTGGCCCAGAAGGGCATCGCCGGCGGCGCCTACTGCCTGCAGGTGGATGGCAACGACCTGGTCGCGGTGCTCGAAGCCATGCGCATCGCCACCGAGCGCGCGCGCAGCGGCCAGGGTCCCAGCGTGCTGGAGTTCGTCACCTACCGCCTGGGCGACCACACCACCGCCGACGATGCGCGCCGCTACCGCGACGACGCCGAGGTCAAGGCCGCCTGGGAACGCGACCCGATCCCGCGCCTGCGCACCTGGCTGACCGCGCAGGGACTGTGGAGCGAAGCCGAGGAAGCCGCATGGAAGGAGGAATGCGGTCGCCTGGTCGACATCGAGGTCGACGCCTACCTGGAAACGCCGGTGCAGCCGGTGGAAGCCATGTTCGATTACCTCTACGCCGATCCACCACCGGAGCTGCTGGCCCAGCGCGCCGCCGCGATCGCCGCGGAGGGCCGCGCATGAATGTCGAGATCGCCAAGACCGTGGCAGGTGCTCCGGCCCCCAGCGGTTCCGCCAGCCTCGGCGCCGAAGCCCCTGCCAGCAAGGCAGCGCTGCCGATCACCCTGATCGAAGCCATCACCCAGGCCCTGGCCTGGGAAATCGCCCACGACGAGTCGGTGGTCGTGCTGGGCGAGGACGTGGGCGTCAACGGCGGCGTGTTCCGCGCCACCGCCGGCCTGCAGCAGCGCTTCGGCTCCGAACGCATCCTCGACACCCCGCTGGACGAAACCACCATCGCCGGGCTCAGCGTCGGCATGGCGGCGATGGGCATGAAGCCGGTGGCCGAAGCCCAGTTCGACGGCTTCGTATATCCCATGGTCGACCACCTGATCTGCCATGCCGCGCGCCTGCGTTACCGCACCCGCGGCCGCCTGCACTGCCCGATGGTGCTGCGGGTGCCGTGGGGCGGTGGCATCCGCGCGCCGGAGCACCATTCCGAAGCCAACGAATCCATCTTCACCAACGTGCCCGGGCTGCGCGTGGTCATGCCGTCCTCGCCGCAGCGCGCCTACGGCCTGCTGCTGGCCGCGATCCGCGACCCGGATCCGGTCATCTACATGGAACCCAAGCGCATCTACCGCCAGTACAAGGAAGTGGTGGTCGACGATGGCGAGGCCCTGCCGCTGGATGTCTGCTTCGTGCTGCGCGACGGCAGCGACCTGACCCTGGTGACCTGGGGCGCGCAGGTCAAGGAAACCCTGGAAGCGGCCGAGGCGCTGGCCAAGGAAGGCATCAGCGCCGAGGTCATCGACGTGGCCACGCTCAAGCCGCTGGACTTCGACACCATCGCCGAATCGGTGTGCAAGACCGGCCGCTGCGTGATCGTGCACGAGGCGCCGCG
>SEHC01000608.1 GCA_004173415.1 Lysobacteraceae bacterium | reverse complement strand
CGCAGGTCGGCGAACACCTGCTGGCGCATGGCCGGGTCGAAGGTGCGGATGGTGCCGACCATTTCCACTTCGTCGGGGATGATGTTGTAGCGGATCCCGCCCTTGATCGCGCCGAAGGTCACCACCGCCGGCAACCTGGCGATGTTGGTGCGGCGGCTGACGATGGTCTGCGCGCTGCCGATCAGGTCGGCGGCGGCGACGATCGGATCGATCCCGTTCCACGGCGCCGAACCATGGGTCTGGCGCCCGCTCACCTTGATGCTGAAGCGGTCCGAAGCGGCCATCGCCGGGCCGCTGCGCACCGCGATCTGCCCGGCCTGCACGCTGGAGAACACGTGCAGTCCGAACACCGCTTCGGGCTTGAAGTCCTTGAACAGGCCCTGCTTCAGCATCAGCGCCGCGCCGCCTTCTTCCGGCGGCGGCGCGCCTTCCTCGGCCGGCTGGAACACCAGCATCACCGCGCCGGGCAGTTCCTCCTTCATCGCCACCAGCGCTTCGGCCACGCCCATCAGGATGCCGGTGTGCGCGTCATGGCCGCAGGCATGCATGACCCCCACGGTCTCGCCGCGATAGGTCGAAGTGGCCTTCGAGGCGAACGCCAGGCCGGTCTGTTCGGTCACCGGCAAGGCATCCATGTCGGCGCGCAGGGCGATCTTCGGCCCCGGCTTGCCGCCGTCGATGATCGCGACCACGCCATGGCCGGCCAGGGTCCTGGGTTCCAGGCCAAGCGCGCGCAGGTGCGCGATCACCTTGGCCGAGGTGCGCTGCTCGCGGTTGGACAGTTCCGGATGCTGATGCAGGTCGCGGCGCCAGGCAGTGATCTTCGGTTCCAGCGTGGCCGCGGCGGCGGCGACTTCGGCGCGCTGCACCGGCGTGGGCTGCGCCTGGCTTGCGAAGGAGGTGGCCAGCAGGGCCAGGATCAGGGACGGGGTGCGCACGGGCAGGGGCATCGACGGGCTCCATTGGGATGGTCCGATGCTAACCCGGGCGCCTGGCTGGCGTGGCCATCGCCTACAATCGATCGCCTCCGCAGCGCGCAGCCTGCCTGCGTACGCTTGCCTACGTGCACTCCTGCACGATCCCTCACCCCGGACCGCGCTTGCCCGAGATTGGCCTCCAACTGCTGCTCCTGCTGTTCGCGGCCGGCCTGCTGGCCGGCTTCATCGACGCCATCGCCGGCGGCGGCGGCATGATCACCATCCCGGCC
>SEHC01000607.1 GCA_004173415.1 Lysobacteraceae bacterium | reverse complement strand
ACGCAGGGCAAACTCAAAAGGCTCGTTTTCGCGGACTTTGACGCTGGGCATGGAATCTCCGGGACACAAATCAACCGGGTCGGTCCCGGCGAGCCGCGTATGATAACGGCAGCCCGGGGCCGGCTGCAAGCCGCCCGGGTGCTGGAATCCCGTCTCCCTGGCCCCCAGATCCCGTCCATGCGCGTCCTAGGTATCGAAACCTCCTGTGATGAGACCGGCGTGGCCGTCTACGACACGGCCCCCGTATCCAGTACGGGGCAGGCTCTGGCGGGCAGTGCCGGACTGCGTGCCCACGCGGTCTACAGCCAGATCGCCCTGCATGCCGAGTACGGCGGCGTGGTGCCTGAACTGGCCAGCCGCGACCACGTGCGCAAGCTGTTGCCGCTTATCCGACAGACCCTGGCCGAGGCCGATCTGAAGCTCGAAGACCTCGACGGCGTGGCCTATACCGCCGGTCCAGGCCTGGTCGGCGCCCTCCTGGTGGGGGCCGGCGTGGCCCGCTCGCTGGCCTGGGCGCTGGAGGTTCCGGCGGTGGGCGTGCACCACATGGAAGGCCACCTGCTGGCCCCGCTGATGGAGGATGACCCGCCGCAGGCCCCGTTCGTGGCCTTGCTGGTATCCGGCGGGCATACCCAGCTGGTGGCGGTGGACGCGATCGGCCGCTATCGCCTGCTGGGCGAGACCCTGGACGACGCGGCCGGCGAGGCCTTCGACAAGACCGCCAAGGTGATGGGCCTGCCGTATCCGGGCGGCCCGCAACTGGCGGCCCTGGCAGAAACCGGCCGCCCCGGCGCCTACCGCTTCTCTCGGCCGATGACCGACCGGCCCGGTCTGGATTTCAGTTTCAGCGGCCTGAAGACCCAGGTGCTGCTGGCCTGGCGCAACAGCGACCAGTCCGACGCGACCCGCGCCGACATCGCCCGCGGCTTCGAGGACGCAGTGGTCGAGACCCTGGTCATCAAGTGCCAGCGCGCGCTGGATGCAGCCGGCAGCGACACGCTGGTGGTCGCAGGCGGGGTCGGCGCCAACAAGCGCCTGCGCGCCAGGCTGCAGGAAATCTGTGCCAAGCGCGGCGGACGCGCCTGCTTCCCGCGCCCGGCGTTGTGCACCGACAACGGCGCGATGATCGCCTTCGCCGGCGCCCTGCGCCTGCAGGCCGGGCAACACGAAACCGCGGCGGTCAAGGTCACGCCGCGCTGGGACATGGC
>SEHC01000143.1 GCA_004173415.1 Lysobacteraceae bacterium | reverse complement strand
GATTGCCCCTGCAGGCGCCGTGCGCTGACCCCCATCCAGCGGGCAAAGGCAGGATTGACGCCGAGCAGGTTGCCCTCGGCGTCCGCCCAGGCCACCGCCGTGCTGAGCACCTCGGCGGCGGGTCCTGCGTCAACCACGGTCTTGGGAGAGAGGGGCGGCATTGCACCAGTTTAGTGCAATGCCGCCCGATGTGGCCTCAGGCCTCGTAGGCCGCTTCGCCATGCGAGGTGATGTCCAGGCCACCGCGCTCAGCTTCCTCGCTGACCCGCAGGCCGAACACCAGCTTGGCGACCAGGAAGCCGGCCACCGAGACCGCGCCGATCCAGACTATGGTCAGGCCGACGCCGAGCGCCTGCGTGGCCACCTGGCTGGCGATGCTGTAATCCTCGCCGCCGGTACCACCCAGCGAGGGCGCGGTGAACACGCCGGTCAGCAGCGCCCCGACGATGCCGCCGATGCCGTGCACGCCGAACACGTCGGCGGTGTCGTCCACGTTCAGCAGCTTCTTCAGGCCGGTCACGCCCCAGACGCAGACCACGCCGGCGGCCACGCCAATGGCGATCGCACCGAACGGTCCCACGCTGCCGGCGGCCGGGGTGATGCCGACCAGGCCGGCGACCGCGCCGGAGGCCACGCCCAGCGCCGACAGCTTGCCGCGGGTCACCTTCTCGGTCAGGCCCCAGGCGAGCACCGCGGCGGCGGTCGCCAGCAGGGTGTTGAGGAAGGCCAGCGCCGCGGTGGCGTTGGCTTCCAGCGCCGAGCCGGCGTTGAAGCCGAACCAGCCCACCCACAGCAGCGAAGCGCCGACGAAGGTCAGGGTCACGTTGTGCGGCTTCAGCGCTTCCTTGCGGAAGCCCAGGCGCTTGCCGACGAAGTACGCGCCGACCAGCCCGGCCACGCCGGCGTTGATGTGCACGACCGTGCCGCCGGCGAAATCCAGCGCGCCCTTGCCGAACAGGAAGCCCGGGCCGGACCAGACGATGTGCGCGATCGGCAGGTAGCCGAAGGTGAACCAGATCACCGCGAACAGCAGCACCGCGGCGAACTTCACCCGCTCGGCGAAGGCGCCGACGATCAGCGCGCCGGTGATCCCGGCGAAGGTGGCCTGGAAGGCGATGAACACGTATTCGGGCAGCTTGAAGCCGGCCGAGAAGGTGTCGGCGAGCGTGTCGACGCCCACCCCTTTCAGCAAGGCCTTGTCCAGGTTGCCGATCCACGCGCCGCCGCCGGAGAAGGCCAGGCTGTAGCCGTAGATCACCCACAGGATCACCAGCAGCGAGAACACGGTGATCACCTGGATCAGCACCGACAACACGTTCTTGGAGCGCAGCAGGCCGCCATAGAACAGGGCCAGCCCGGGCACCGTCATCAGCAGGACCAGCAGGGTGGAAGTGAGCATCCAGGCCACGTCGCCCTTGTCCACGACCGGGGCCGGCTCGGCTTCGGCGGGCGCTTCGGCCGCAGGCTCGGTTGTGGCCACTGCCGCGACCGTGGTTTCGGCCGCGGCCGCAACCGGATCAGCGACAGGATCGACCACGGGGGCGGCGACGGTTTCCGCTGCCGGGGTCGCGCTGTCCTGGGCCATCGCGGCGAAGCCGGTGCGGCAGGAAGTCGACGACGTACTCGGCGCCGCGATACAACTCGGTATGGCCCTTCTGCCGCCCGAAGCCCTTGACTTCGGTGACGGTGATGCCGGACACGCCCGCTTGCGACAAGGATTCTCTTACCTCGTCGAGCTTGAACGGCCGGATGATGGCGGTGATCAGTTTCATGCAGGCTCCTGCGTGTATGTGCCCCGTGGGTGGATGGAACCGGCCTTGCAAGCGGCCAGCGGGTTTCGTACACGAAACAGAAACCGCAATCGACGTGGGAGAGGGAGCTGCGGTTGGCTGTTCCGATTCTTCTTTGCTGCCTGTGGTGGTTCGTTGGAAAAAACACGGCGATAGCGACGGGTGGGAGGGGTATTCCGTCGCTATCGCCGCTTGGAACTCGGTTGCCGCGGCGCGCATGGCGCCGCGGCGTTCGCGGCCTTGATCAGTTGCCGTAGTACAGCTGGTACTCGAGCGGGTGGGTGGCGGCGCGGAACTTGGTCACCTCCTGCATCTTCAGCGCGATGTAGCCGTCGATGAAGTCGTCGCTCATCACCCCACCGGCCTTGAGGAACTCGCGGTCGGCGTCGAGCGCGTCCAGGGCCTGGTCCAGGCTGGAGCAGACCTGCGGGATGTTCTTCTCTTCTTCCGGCGGCAGGTCGTACAGGTCCTTGTCGCTGGGCGCGCCCGGGTCGATCTGGTTCTTGATCCCGTCCAGGCCGGCCATCATCAGCGCGGTGAAGGTCAGGTAGCCGGTCTGCAGCGGATCGGGGAAACGCATCTCGATGCGCCGCGCCTTCGGGTTGGTGACCCACGGGATGCGGCACGAGGCCGAGCGGTTGCGGGCCGAGTAGGCCAGCATCACCGGCGCCTCGAAGCCCGGTACCAGGCGCTTGTAGCTGTTGGTGCCGGAGTTGGCGAAGGCGTTGATCGCCTTGGCGTGCTTGAAGATGCCGCCGATGTACCACAGCGCCATCTGGCTGAGGCCGCCGTAGCCGTCGCCGGAGAACAGGTTCACGCCGCCCTTGGCCAGCGACTGGTGCACGTGCATGCCGCTGCCGTTGTCGCCGACGATCGGCTTGGGCATGAAGGTCGCGGTCTTGCCATTGCGGAAGGCCACGTTCTTGATCACGTACTTCATGGTCAGCAGTTCGTCGGCCTTCTTGACCAGCGAATTGAACTTGGTGCCGATCTCGCACTGGCCGGCGGTGGCCACTTCGTGGTGGTGCACCTCCACTTCGATGCCGACCTGCTCCAGGGTCTTGCACATCTCGGCGCGGATGTCGTGCAGGGTGTCGGCCGGGGCGACCGGGAAGTAGCCGCCCTTGACCCCGGGACGGTAGCCGCTGTTGCCGCCTTCGTACTTGGTGCCGGTGTTCCAGGCCGCTTCCTCGGACTCGATCTTGAAGAAGGTGTTGCCCATGTCGTTGGCGTAGCGGACCGAATCGAAGATGAAGAATTCCGGCTCTGGGCCGAAGAAGGCCTGGTCGGCGATGCCGCTGGACTTGAGGAAGGCCTCGGCGCGGCGGGCGATACCACGCGGGCAGCGCGAGTAGTCCTGCATGGTCGCCGGGTCGAGGATGTCGCAGGTCAGGACCACGGTCGGGTCGGCGGTGAACGGATCCAGGTAGGCGGTGCTGGCGTCGGGCAGCAGGACCATGTCCGATTCGTTGATCCCCTTCCAGCCGCTGATCGAGCTGCCGTCGAACATGCGCCCGTCCTCGAACAGCGAGGCATCGACGATGTTGGCCGGGAAGGTGACGTGGTGCTGGACGCCGCGCGGGTCGGCGAAGCGCAGGTCGACGAACTCGACCTTGTTGTCCTTGATCAGTTTTTCGACTTTGTCGACAGACATCTGCAAAACCTCGGTTTTCGGTAAGTGGGTGGCTTAAAGCAAACCGCGTGCCAAGTTTTCGATCCTCCAAGTGATTGATTTATGGTGGAAACAGGAAAGTCTGTTGAAGCAATTTGCACCATTCCGGGGATTGCACTGAATAGGTGCACCAAGATGGCCGGTAGCTGAATGCACTATTCTTGCCCGCTGCGCCCCCTGACCCACGCCCATGACCGACCTGCTTGCCGCCCTGTTGCTGGGCATCCTCGAAGGCATCACCGAATTCCTGCCCATTTCCAGCACCGGCCACCTGCTGATCGCCCAGCACTGGCTCGGCCCGCGCAGCGACCTGTTCAACATCGGTATCCAGGCCGGCGCGATCCTGGCGGTGGTGCTGATCTACCGGCAGCGGCTGTGGCAGCTGGGCATGAGTTTCCTGCGGCCCAGCGATTCGAACGTGCACGGCCAGGCCCCGCGCGACTACGCCTACAAGCTGGCCCTGGCCTTCGGCGTCACCGCCGTGCTCGGGCTGCTGGTCAAGAAACTGGGTTTCGAGTTGCCGGAGCAGGTCGCCCCGATCGCCTGGGCCCTGGTCCTGGGCGGCGTGTGGATGCTGCTGGCCGAGTATTTCGCCGGCCGGCGGGCGCAGGCGCTGGGCGAACGCAGCACGATCACCTGGACGGTGGCGATCCTGGTGGGCGTCGCCCAGGTGGTGGCAGGCGTGTTTCCCGGCACCTCGCGTTCGGCGGCGACGATCTTCGTGGCCCTGCTGTTCGGCACCACCAACCGCGCCGCGGCCACCGAGTTCGCCTTCCTGGTCGGCATTCCGACCATGTTCGCGGCCACCGCCTACGAGCTGATCGACGTGATCCAGTCGGGCGAGGCGGCGAACGAGAACTGGGCCGCGTTCGCGGTGGCCTTCGTCGCCTCGGCGGTCACCGCCTTCGTCGCGGTGAAGTGGCTGTTGAACTACATCCAGAGCCACCGCTTCACCGCCTTCGCGGTGTACCGCTTCGTGCTCGGCGCGGCGCTGTTGCTGCTGGTGCCGACCGGCAGCTGAGCCGCGCCGGCGGGGTCAGCCGGCGACCGCGGGGTTCAGCGAATAGCTGCCGTGGACCAGGGCCTCGCCCAGCACGTGGCCCTGCATCGCCCTCAACGCCTCGGCGGCGCCGAAGCGCGCCGGAAGGTCGAGTCTTTCCACGTCCAGCGCGAACAGGCGGAAGAAATAGCGGTGGCGGCGCAGGTCGTTGAACGGCGGGTACGGACCGTCGTAGCCGAAGTAGTCCCCGCCCATGCCGGCATCGCCGGCGAACCATCCGGTGTAGTCGTTGAGGCCCTGGCGCGCGCCGGCCGGGCCTGGCGGATCCTGCTTGCCGCGGGCGCTGATGCCGTCGCTGCAGCTGCCCGCCTCGATGGTCCGGATGGAGGCCGGGATGTCGACCATCACCCAGTGGATGAACGCGGCCCGCGGCTGCTCCACCGGGATCTGCAGGTCGGTGCGGCCGACCGTCGCCGCCACCGTCGGCGCATCCGGATCGATGCACAGCAGGGCGAACGAGCGCGTGCCCGGCGGCACCTCGTCCCAGGCCAGGTGCGGATTGCGGTTGCCACCGAAGCCGTCGGCCGCGCCCATGGTGAAGGCCTCCGGGATCACGCTGGCATTATCGAAGCTGTCGCTGCGGATGCGCATGCCTGTCTGCCTCTGCCGGACTCAGCTTTCAGGGTAGCCCAGGCGCCGGGCGACCGGCGCCAGCACGGCGAAGGCCCCGGCCAGGGCCTGGCTGTAGTGGCGCCAGTGGCCGGCCGGGAAGTGCCCGGGCCCGACCGAGGCCGGGGCCGGCAGTTCGGCCTCCAGCGCTTCGCCGAGTACCGCCGCGGCGGCCTGCGGATCGCTGCCGATCGAGTCGGTGTGGATCACGCGGTTGGGGAACCACTGGTACTCGAACAGCGCCGCGGCCTGGTTCAGCGAATTGGCCATCCACTCGGCGGCCTGTTCCGGCGAGGGGAAGGCGAACGGCGCGGCCGATCCGAAGGCCAGCCAGTCCAGCAGCATGTCGCGCGGATCGCGCACGGCGATGAGCAGCATCGCCTCGCGCAGGTGCGGGCGCAGGGCCACCAGCAGGGCGTTGTCCCACCACGGCAGCCAGTCGAACACATCGCCGCCGGGCAGGTCGCGCGAGGGCAGCGCCGCGCGCCAGCGTTCGACCACGTCGCGGCCGGAGAGGCGCCCGGAGTCCAGGCCTTCGATCAGTTCATAGGACTGGAATCCGTCCTGCGGCGGCGAGGGGCCGAAGCGATCGGAGCGGAACGGGTCGCCCAGCGACTCCATGACCGCGGCCAGGCGCTCCACCGCCGAACCCGGCGCGCCCCACAGGAACGCGACCCGGCGCGCATGCGGTGGACGCTCGGCCAGCTCCGGCCACTCCATGCGTGGCCCGCTGAGCGGCGGCAGCGGCGCCCGTTGCGGCGCCACTTCGGCCTGCATGCGGGTCCACGCGGCGACCGCGGCGGCCGAATCGCCGCGCTGGTCGTGGCTGACCCCGAGCAGGCCGAGCAGGAAGCGCCGGTCCGAAGCCGCCGTGGCGGTCAGCAGCCAGGCCTCGATCCGGGCCACCGCCTGGGCCGGGTCCTGGGCCATCAGCCCGTCCAGCACATGCAGCCGGGCCCCGGCATGGGTGTCCTGCAGGTGCAGCAGCTGCGCGGCGGTGGCATCGGCCGCGGCCTGGTCGCCGGCGGCCTGCTGGCGGGCCAGCAGTATTTCCGCGGGCAGGGTGGATTGCGGCATCGCCGCGGCCCAGCGCTGCAGGATCTCGCGGCCGGCGGACTCGTCGGCCGCGAACAGCAGCCGCGCGCGCCACAGGTCCGACGCATCGGGGGTGGTGGCCAGGGCGGCATCCAGCGAGGCCCGCGCATCGTCGTCCAGGCCCAGCTCGCGCCAGACCGAGACCAGCGCCTGCAGGGTCGGCCGGTCGGCGGGCATCGAAGCCAGCGCCGTGCGCAGCAACGGCAGGGCCTGCTCCGGTTGCCGGGCGGCGGTGCGCAGCAGGCCGGCGGCGCGGTGCACGGCCGGGGTGGCGGTGGCCGGGTCCTGCAGCAACGGGGCCAGTTCGTCGGCCGCCTCGGCCGGACGGTCCTGGCGATTGACCAGGTCGGAAATCAGGCCGCGCAGGCCGGTCGCCGCCGGAATCCTCTCCAGCACGCCGCGGAAGGCCTGCTCGGCGAACGCCCAGTGGCGCTTGCGCATGTAGATGAAGCCCAGCACGTAACGCAGCTGCGCGTCTTCAGGCGCCTGCTGCAGCGCCCGGGTCACCTGGCCGAGCGCGGCCTCCACGTCGCCGCGCTGCAGGGCCAGCATGCCGTCGATCACCGCCAGTTGCGGATGCTCGGGCGCGACCCGGGCGGCGAGGCGGTTGAGGCGCTCGGCTTCGTCCAGGTCGCCCCGGCCGAAGGCCAGCTGGGCCTGCATCAGGTAGGCGCCGAACTGGTTGGGATTGAGTCCGCTGGCCGCACCGAGCGCAGCCTCGGCCGCCTCCGGCTGGCGGTTGGCGATCAGCAGGCTGGCGCGCACCAGCTGCAGGTTGTCGTCTTCCGGGGCCAGGGCAATGGCCTGGTCGATGCTGCGCATCGCCCCGTCCTGGTCGCCGCGCTGCTGGGCGGCGACCGCCAGCCAGCGATGCGCCTGCGGGTCGCCGGGCTGCAGCTGCGCCCATTCGCGCGCCTGTTCCAGCGCTTCGTCGAGCGCGTTGCGGCGCAGTGCATCAATGATCTTGTCTTGCATGGAATCCGGCAGCGTCTGGGTAGGCGACCATTCTAGCCGCCCGCGTGCCCGGCTCCCCCCGGCAGGGCCTGCAGCAGGCGTCCGGCGACCCAGCGCTCGCTGAAGCCATCGCAGGCCGCGTTCTCGATGAAGCCGCAGTGCCCACCCCAGCGGGCGATCTCCAGGCGGGCGATCGGCGGCAGCCGCCAGGCGCGGAAATCCTCGAACGGGATCACCGGGTCGTCCTGCGCCATCAGGATGTCGACCGGCACGGCCAGGCCATC
>SEHC01000142.1:0-7500 GCA_004173415.1 Lysobacteraceae bacterium | reverse complement strand
GCCGCCGATCAGCAGGCCGATGATGACCATGTGGTTGGACAGGTCGAAGGTGAATGCGGTGCCGGGATGCGCGGTCTGCAGGTTGTGGGTGTAGTCGGCGAACAGGACCAGCGCGGCCAGTGCCGCCGAACCGATCGCATAGCCCTTGGTCACCGCCTTGGTGGTGTTGCCGACCGCATCCAGCGGGTCGGTGATGTTGCGGATCTCCGGCGGCAGCTCGGCCATCTCGGCGATGCCGCCGGCGTTGTCGGTGATCGGGCCGTAGGCGTCCAGGGCCACGATCATGCCGGCCATCGACAGCATCGCGGTGGCGGCGATGGCGATGCCGTACAGGCCGCCGAGTTCGAACGCCCCCCAGATCGCGATGCACACCGCGATCACCGGCAGCGCGGTCGACTTCATCGAGATGCCGAGGCCGGCGATGATGTTGGTGCCGTGGCCGGTGGTCGAAGCCGCGGCCACGTGCTGCACCGGCTTGAACTGGGTGCCGGTGTAGTACTCGGTGATCCAGACGATCGCGCCGGTCAGGACCAGGCCGATCAACGCGCAACCGTACAGGTTCATGGCGCCGTAGCCGGAGTCGGCCATCAGCTCGGTGGTGACCGGGTAGAACAGCGCCGCCGACACCACCGCCGATACGATCACGCCCTTGTACAGCGCGCCCATGATCGAGCCGCCTTCCTTCACCTTGACGAAGAAGGCGCCGATGATCGAGGCCAGGATCGACACGCCGCCCAGCACCAGCGGGTACAGCACCGCGTTGCTGCCGGCCTGGGCGGCCATCAGCCCGCCCAGCAGCATGGTGGCGATGACGGTGACCGCGTAGGTCTCGAACAGGTCCGCGGCCATGCCGGCGCAGTCGCCGACGTTGTCGCCGACGTTGTCGGCGATCACCGCCGGGTTGCGCGGGTCGTCCTCGGGGATGCCGGCTTCGACCTTGCCGACCAGGTCGGCGCCGACGTCGGCGCCCTTGGTGAAGATGCCGCCGCCGAGCCGCGCGAAGATCGAGATCAGCGACGAGCCGAAGGCCAGGCCGACCAGCGCGTGCAGGGTCTCGGCCTCGGAATAGCCCAGGTGCAGGTGCAGCACGGCGAAATAGCCGGCCACGCCCAGCAGACCCAGGCCGACCACCAGCATGCCGGTGATGGCGCCACCGCGGAAGGCGACGTCCATGGCCGCGCCGATGCCCTTGCGCGCGGCCTCGGCGGTGCGCACGTTGGCGCGTACCGAGACGTTCATGCCGATGTAGCCGGCCGCGCCCGAGAGCACCGCGCCGAGCAGGAAGCCGATCGCGCTGGGCCAGCTGAGGAAGAATCCGACCAGCACGAACAGCACCGCGCCGGCGATGGCGATGGTGGTGTACTGCCGGTTGAGGTAGGCGCTGGCCCCTTCCTGGATCGCCGCGGCGATCTCCTGCATGCGTTCGTTGCCGGCAGGTTGCTTCAGGACCCAGCGTGCGGAAATGATGCCGTAGATGATTGCGACCGCGGCGCAGACCAGCGCCAACGTCAAACCCCAAGCTTCCAGAAAACCGTCTTGTTCCAGCATGACCCCTCCCAAGGTTGTGTGGATGCCATCCAGCGAACCGCTTGGGGAACAGCAACGCGACAACCGGGCAAGTCACTCCAGCAACGCGACAACCGGGCAAGTCACTCGAACTAGGCAGCGGACTTGGCGACTGCCGGAAGGCGGCAGCCCGTGTCTCGGTGTGTTCAGCAATCCCTGGAGCGGGTCGAGTATGACCGGATGGCTGGTCCCACGCCACAGGTCGGCGGGGCCTCCGTTGCTTGCCGGTTGCGCGCCGATCGCCGCAAATTGCGGCTGTTCGATGCCGGCCGGCGGCGCTTCATGGCACCATGGCGGCCATGAGCGACCTCGCCCCACTGGATATCGCGCACCTGCGCAAGAGTTGCGCGCACTGCTCGCTGCAGCAGTTGTGCCTGCCGGCCGGCATCGATGCCGAGGAATTGCAGCGCCTGGACGACATCGTCCGGGTGCGGCGGCCGATGCAGCGCAACGAACGCCTGTTCCGCATCGGCGATCCGCTGGGTTCGTTGTTCATCGCCCGCGAAGGCGCGTTCAAGACGGTCAGCGTGAGCGAGGACGGCGAGGAGCAGATCGTCGGCTTCCACCTGCCGGGGGAACTGATCGGCCTCGATGCGCTGGGCCATGGCGCCCACCGTTGCGAAGCGGTGGCCCTGACCAGCGCCAACGTCTGCGAGGTGCCGATGGAGCAGCTGAGCGCGGTGGCCGGGCAGTTGCCGCGCCTGCAGCACCAGTTGCTGCGGGTCATCGGCCAGGGCATGGAGCGCGACCAGGACCACCTCAACATCCTGGTCAGGCGCCAGGCCAACGAGCGCATCGCCCTGTTCCTGCACGGCCTGGGCGAGCGCTACCGGGTGATCGGGCATTCGGCCGAGCAGTTCAAGCTGCCGATGAGCCGCGAGGACATCGCCAATTACCTGGGCCTGGCCCTGGAAACGGTGAGCCGCGGCTTCACCCGGCTGCAGGAGGACGGGATCATCGCCGTGCACGGCCGGCTGATCGAGATCAGCGACCGCCAGCAACTGGCGCAGCTGGCCCATCTGGAAGGTCCGCAACCGCCCTTGCGGGTGGCCCGCGGCTGAAGCCGACGCTCAGCGCGGCAGGCTGGCGCAGCCCAAGGCGCTGAGCAGCGCATGCGCCGCGGGCACGTGGACCAGCCAGGGCGCGGCCAGGGTCAGCACGCCGGCCAGCAGGATCATGGTTGCCGCCGCCCCGCGCCAGGCCGGTTTCTGCAGCCAGCGTCCCAGGCGCGCGCCCGACCAGGTCAGCGGCAGCATCACCGGCAAGGTCGCCAGCCCGAACGCGGCCATGGTCAGGCCGCCGTTGACCGCATCGGCCTGCAGCCAGGCCGCGGCCAGCAGGGTGGTGCTCAGCCCGCAGGGCATCCAGCCCCAGAGCATGCCCAGGGCGATGCGCTTGCCGCGGCTGTCGGCCGGCAGCAGGCGGCGCTGCAGCGGCCGCAGGCGTTGCCACAGGCCCGCGCCGGGACGCGACAGGAAGCCGAGCCGGCCGCGGCGGTCGAGCAGGCGCAAGGCGGCCACGATCAGGACCAGCCCGACCGCGGCGCGCAAGGTGGTGCTCAGACCATCGAGGCGCGCGATGCCGAGGATGCCGCCGCCGAAGGCGCCGGCCACGGTCCCGGCGAGCACGTAGCCCAGGACCCGGCCCAGGTTCGGTTCCAGCGCCGCGATCCAGCCGCCGCGCGGCGCCATCGCCGAGAACCCGGTGGCGATGCCGCCGCACATCGCCGCGCAATGCACGCCGCCCATCAGCCCGGTCAGCGCGGCCGCGCCCAGGGTCAGCCAGTCAATCGGCATGCCGGTCGCCCTTCTGCTCGCCGGGCGCGCCCGGGTCGCTGCCTTCGTCCGTGTGCGTGGCCGTCGTCGTGGCCGCGCCGGCGCGGCCGCGCTCGTGCGGATCGTCGCGCAGGATGTCGATCGCCGGGGTATCCAGGTCCTCGAACTGGCCGCGTTTCACCGCCCAGGCGAAGGCCCAGGCGGCGGCGACCAGCAGCAGCAGGCTGAGCGGGACCAGGAACAGCAGGATGTTCATCGTGACCCGGCCTGCGCAGCGGGCGTGCGGGCCAGGCGCAGCGCGTTCACGGTCACGATCAGCGAGGACACGGCCATGCCCAGAGCCGCCAGCCACGGGGTGACCATCCCGGCCGCGGCAAGCGGCAGGGCCAGCAGGTTGTAGCCCAGCGCCCAGGCCAGGTTCTGGCTGATCACCCGGCGGCTGCGCCGGGCCACGCGCACGGCCTGCGGAATGCGCGCCAGCGAGCCGCCGGTCAGGACCAGGTCGGCGGCGCGCTGGGCCAGCGCGGCGCCTTCGCCGAGCGCCAGCGATACATCGGCGCCGGCCAGCACCGGGGCGTCGTTGAGTCCATCGCCGACCATCGCCACGCGCCGGCCCTGGCCCTGCAGGTCGTGGACGAAGGCCAGCTTGTC
The DNA here is from genome assembly GCA_004173415.1 of Lysobacteraceae bacterium. Lineage (GTDB taxonomy): Bacteria > Pseudomonadota > Gammaproteobacteria > Xanthomonadales > Xanthomonadaceae > Pseudoxanthomonas_A. The sequence goes on along the minus strand of SEHC01000142.1, from coordinate 3,508 downwards.
TTCCGGGGTCTGCCGGGCATGGGCGTCCTCGATCCCGAGCTGGGCGGCGAAGCGGCGCACCGCCGCCAGGCCATCGCCGCTGGACAGGTGCACCGCGAGTCCCAGTCCACGCAGCGCGTCGATCGCCGCGCGCGCGTCCTCGCGTTCGGATTCGCGCAGGTTGAAGCGGGCGACGCCGTGCTCGCCGTCGCCCAGCCAGATCCGGCCATCGTCGGCGGTCGCGGCGGCGAAACCGGCCTGGCCCAGGCGCCAGTGCCGCCCTTCGACCACGCCCTCGATGCCATGGCCCGGCACCGCGCGCACCGCGCTCGCCTGCAGCGGCGGGTGGGCGTCGGTGCCGCGCGCCTTGGCGGCCGCGGCGAAGGCCTGGGCGATCGGATGGCCGCTGTCGCGTTCCAGCGCCGCCGCGATCCGCAATGCCTGCGCGTCGTCGATTTCGGTGAAGACCTCGACCGCGTCCAGCAGCGGCCGGCCGTCGCTGAGCGTGCCGGTCTTGTCGAAGACGATGTCGGTGGCCGTGGCCAGGCGTTCCAGGGCGTTGTCGCGCAACGGCAGCACGCCCAGCCTGGCCAGCGCTCCGTGGGCGGCGGCGAGCGCCGCCGGCACCGCCAGCGACAGCGCGCAGGGACAGCTGATCACCAGCAGCGCCAGGGTGACCTCGAAGGCGCGCGACGGATTGTAGGCGCGCCAGCCCAGGTAGACCGCCAGCGCGACCAGCAACAGCGCCGAGACGAAATTCCGGGCGATGCGCTCGGCGCCACGGGCCAGCGCCGGGCGCTGGGCCTGGGCCTGTTCGACCAGCCGCGCCAGTTGCGACAGGCGCGTGGCGCTGCCGGTGCCGGTGACCCGCAGCCGCGCCGGCTGCTCGCGGCACACGGTGCCGGCGAACACGGGGTCGCCGGCGGCCTTGTCGACGGGGTGCGATTCGCCGGTCAGCAGCGCTTCCTCGAAGCGTGCCGCCTCCAGCAGCAGGCCGTCGGCCGGGACCACTTCGCCCACCGCCACGCAGGCGACGTCGTCGCCGGCCAGGGCGCTGATCGGCACCGTCTCGCGGCTGCCATCGGCGCGCTGGCGGGTGGCGAAGGCCGGGCGCGCCCGCGCCAGCGCATCGACCTGGGCCGTGGCGATGGCGCGCGCGCGCTGTTCCAGCATCCGCGCGCACAGCAGCAGGAACACGAACATCACCGCGGCGTCGTACCAGACGTGGGTGCCGCCGCGCAGGGTTTCGTAGACGCTGGCGAAATAGGCCAGCAGGGTCGAGCCGCCGATCAGCGTGTCCATGCCGGGCTGGCGTTCGCGCAGTTCGCGCCAGGCACCGGTCAGGAACGGCCAGCCGGCATAGAACACCACCGGAGTGGAGACCAGGAAGGTGATCCAGCGGAAGAAGTCGCGGGTCGGCACCGACATGGTGTTGCCGAAGTCCAGGTACAGGGCCTCGGCGAACATCATCGCCTGCATCGAGCCGAGCCCGGCGATGCCGATGCGGACCAGGTCGCGGTTGCGCTGGCGCCGGCGCTCGCGCTCGCGGGCCTCGCCGCCGGCCAGGTAGGGCCGGTAGCCCAGCGCGACCAGCCGCTGCAGCGGCTGCGAAAGCGCGGTGCGGGCCGGGTCCCAGGACAGCCGGATGCGGCCGGTGACCGCGTTCGCGCCGGCCTCGATCACCCCCGGTTCGCGCGCCAGCACGCGGTCGATCAGCCAGGCGCAGGCCGCGCAGCGCATGCCGTCGGTGAGCAGGGTGATCTCCAGTCCGCCCTCGACCGGGTGCGCGTGCTCGGAAAGCACCTCGTCGCGATCCCAGACCGACAGGTCGACCGGTTCGGTGCCGACCCGGCTGGCGTGCTCGCTGCGCAGCCGGTAGTAATCGTCCAGTTCGGCCTGGCCGATCCATTGGGCGGCGGCGGCGCAGCCATCGCAGCAGAAGCGGCGGGTGGTCGCGTCGATCACTCGCTGCGCCGGTAGCGCGGGCAGGGTGTCGCCGCAGTGGTAGCAACCCTCGCCAGCCGCCAGGCGCGGATCATCGCGTGCAGGCACGCCGGGGTTCAGCGCCACCGCCATCGGATCGGTTACCGGGCTTGCAGGCGCGGGCGCAGGTTGGTCGCCAGCTGGCCCTTGGGCAATCGGCCCTGCAGCCGCCAGCGCGCGTCCGATGGCCCCAGGCGCAGGTTCCAGTCGTGGCCGCCGTCGACCTCGGCTTCGGCGCGCCAGCCGAGCTCGGTCGGCTGCAGCAACAGTTCCCGGTCCAGTTCCTGGCGGGTCGGATGGACCAGGGCCAGGCGCAGCGGCGCGGAGCGGTCGAAGTCGCCGCTGACCGGCAGCACTTCCACCAGCCGGTGTTCGGGATCCATGCGCACCACCGCACTGAACCTGCCTTCGCCGGCGACCTCGTCCGGGCCCAGGTCGGTGGTCTGGATCTGGGCCATGCGCGCGACCTGGTCGGGCGAGGTATCGATAGCGTCACTGCCGCCGGCGACCTTGATCATCACGATGCCGGCAAGCACCGAGACCAGGGGCAGGCCGATCACCAGCCACATCACCGGCTGGCGCCAGAACGGGGACTTGTCCTTGCCGGATGGCGCGTTGTCCGGCGGAGTAGGGCTTGCGGGCGTGTTGGGGGAGTTCATCACAGGGGTCCGAAGAAGCTGCTGGCGACGGTCTCGCGGGTCTTGCCGTCGACGGTCTCGATCACGAACCGCAGGTCATGGCGGCCGCGAACGGTTTCCGGCGCGCTCACCTGCAGCGGCAGCGACAGCACCTGCTCGGCCTCGGCGGTGATCGTGGCCGGGGTGCCGGCGGCCAGGGCGATGCCGGCGGTGGCCGATTCCAGGGTCACGCGATAGCGCTGCGCGGCATCGGTCTTGTTTACCAGCTTCAGCGTATAGCCGTTGTCGATGCCGTCGGCGCCGACCCGGTACAGGGCATTGCGGTCGCGAAGGACCTCGGCGATCAGCGGGCTGCGGTTGCCGATCCCCCAGGCGAAGGCGGCGATCAGTCCCAGCAGCAGCAGCCCGTAGACCACGATCCGCGGCCGCAACACGCGCGAGGCCTTGCCGTCGATCGCGTTCTGGGTGGAATAGCGGATCAGCCCCCGCTTGAAGCCCATCAGGTCCATGACGTTGTCGCAGGCGTCGATGCACAGCCCGCAGGCGATGCATTCGTACTGCAGGCCGTTGCGGATGTCGATGCCGACCGGGCAGACCTGCACGCACATGGTGCAGTCGATGCAGTCGCCCAGCTGTTCGGCCGGGAACTTCGGCAACGGCTCGACCACAGTGTCGCCGGCATCGAAGGTGATCGTGCCGCGGGCCTGGGCACGCGAGTCGGCGGCGCTGGGGTGGCGGGCCGAGCGGAACACGTAGTCGTAGGCGGTGAACTTGTCCAGCAGCCCGCGTCCGCGCGCGAACACGTCGCCGAGGCCGCGCTTGCGCGGGCCGCGCGGCTCGCCGCGCATCGGGTCGTAGGCGATGATCAGGGTGTTGCGGTCGAACATCGCGCTCTGGAATCGCGCGTA
>SEHC01000606.1 GCA_004173415.1 Lysobacteraceae bacterium | reverse complement strand
TTCGACAGGGCGTTGGCCGACCCGGCTTACGCTACCCCTGCCTCGGCCCTGGCCAATGCCGGGGGCTGCGCGCTGGAGGCCGGCCAGCACGAGCGGGCCGAGCGCGACCTGCGCAAGGCAATCGGGATGGACCCACAGAATCCCTACGCTTTGCAATCCATGGCACAGAATGAATATCGCCAGGGTCGTTATTTTGAGGCGAGGGCGTTCACAGAACGCAGATTGTCCGCTGCACCCGCCAATCCCGTCGTGCTACAACTGGCGGCCAACATAGAGGAACGGCTGGGCGACAAGGCCGCAGCCGGCCGATATGTGCAGCGGTTGAGGACGGAGTTTCCAACTTCATCGGCCGCCAATCCCGGGGAAAAGACCAAGCCATGAACGACCAGATCCAATCGGACCTGCAAGTTGCGGGTGAACACGCATCGGGCTGCGGGGCGGTCCTGCGCGCGGCGCGGGAGAGTTCGGGGCTGAGCCTGGCCGAAGTCGCCAGCCGCCTGAAGATGCAGACCCGGGTCTTGCAGGCGCTCGAGGACGACGACTGGCAGCGGCTCGGTGCGCCGGTCTTCGTGCGTGGCCAGCTTCGCAGCTATGCGCGCCTGCTCAAGGTCGATGTCGAACCTTTCCTGGAGCAGTTCAGGCTGGAGCCGGTGCGCCCCGCGGACCTGGTCAGCCACAGCCACACGCCGCGCTACCAGCGGATGATGGAAAGCCTGGCTCGCCGCGCCGTCTATGTGGTGATCACCGGGGCCATCGCGATCCCGGTATGGGTGGCGACCCAGTCGCATATCGGCGACAACGCGGGCGGCACCACTGCATCGCTCGACATGATGCCGGTTGCAGCGCCGGCGGCGCAGGCCGACGGCATGCAGCCGCGCCCGGCCAGCGAGGCGCGCGCCACGCCCTACGTGGCCTCGTTGACGCCCCCGCTGCCACGCGTTGGCGCCAACGCCTTGACCCTGCGAATGGTGGGCGACAGTTGGGTGCAGGTGATCGCGCCGGATGGCAGCAGCATCGAGCAGGGCCTGTTCAAGGCGGGCGAGCAACGCAATTTCCGCCAGGGCCAAGTGGGTCGGGTGGTGCTGGGAAATGCAGCGGCGGTCGAGGTTCAGCAATCGGGCAGTACGGTGGACATGACGCCGTACAAGCGAGCCAACGTGGCGCGCTTTGCGGTATCCTCTGATGGTTCCCTGGTTCCGGTCGCCGAGTGACC
>SEHC01000605.1 GCA_004173415.1 Lysobacteraceae bacterium | reverse complement strand
AGGAACGGCACCCGCTCCTTGTCGTAGGCGGCGTAGTCCGGCAGGTCGATGGAGAAGTTGGAGACCGGCAGGGTCACCCGCACCAGGCCGATCATCGGGATCCGCGAAGGCCATTCGTAATAGGTGTTGCTGGCGAAGCCCTTGCCGTAGGACACGGTGTTCTTGCGGGTCTGCACGATGTGCACTTCGTTGACCGGCACCACCCGGCGCAGGGCGATAGTCCAGAAGAACAGGACCAGGCCGAGAACGGCCAGCACGAGGACGACGGCGACCAGGACAAGCGACGTGCCGAGCATGGGAAATCCTGAGGTGTGTGCAAGGACCACCAGTATAGGCGGCCTGCGTAGGTCGCGGCCCGGCCGGAATCACCGCCGGCGCGATTCCTGCGCGGCCTGTGCCGGACCGGAAGTTGCGGATGGGAACTGCGCATGGGAACTGCGACGGGATGTCCTCCGCAACACCACTGCCGCGTTGTCATTGCCAATGACCCCACGGGAATATCCATGAGCCACCCCGCCGGCAGGATCCTCGCCACCCTCGGCGTCGTGTTGCTGGTCCTGGTCGGCATGCTGTTGCTCTGGGCGGTGCGCGCCGGCGGCCTGGCCGGGCTGGGCCAGTTGTTCACCACCGGTGCGATCCACCAGTTGCAGCCGGCGCTGTTCCAGTCCGCGCCGCTGCGCACCGGCAAGGGCGGCGCCGACCGCGTCTACCTGCTCAGCAGCCAGTCCGAAAGCGTGATCGGGATGGGCAGCTACCGCCGTGGCGGCAACCGCCCGCGCCGCGATTACCTGCACGTCGACCTCTGGGCCATCGACGCCAGCAACGCCACCCTGGCCTGGCGCAAGCGCCTGCGTACTTATGAAGGCGCCGAACGCGCGGGCCGCGACCCCGGATCAAGTCCGGGCCAGCGCCTGCGCGGCTTCAACCTGCTGGGCGTGGACGGCAAGACCCTGTGGCTGACCATCGACGGCCCGCTCGGCGTGTCCCTGGCCGATGGCAGCGTGGTCGCCGACGGCGCGCGCATCGATTCCAGGAATCCGGCCCTGGCCGGCAAGCGCGTCGACGAGACGGGCTACATCGCCTTCGGCCGGCACGGCCTGCAACTGACCTTGAACGACGCCAGCCAATGGCGCATCGATGCGAGCGATCTCGGCGCCGCACCGCGCGACACCCCGGTGCGCGATCCGCGGGGCATCCAGCCGCCTGCACGGAC
>SEHC01000604.1 GCA_004173415.1 Lysobacteraceae bacterium | reverse complement strand
AGGTCGGCCTGGTGCAGGCCCAGCCGCTTGAGTTCGCGTTCCAGCACTTCGCGCCCGGCCTGCACGTTGCGGGCGCGGTCGAGCTTGTGGAACCAGGCGCGGACCTTGTCGCGGGCCCGTCCGCTGGCCAGGAAGGCATTGCTGGCCAGCAGCCAGTCGCGCCGCGGCTCGCCGGTCTTGGCGGTCATGATCTCGACCCGGTCGCCGCTGCGCAGTGCATGGTTGAGCGGGACGATGCGGCCATTGACCTTGGCCCCGCGCGTGCGATGCCCGACCATGGTGTGCACGTGGTAGGCGAAGTCGAGCACGGTGCCGCCGCGCGGCAGGTCGATGACCTCGCCCTTCGGGGTCAGCGTGTAGATCCGCTCCTCGGCCAGCTGCGCGTCCAGCTCCCCGGCCAAGCCTTCACCGCCTTCCTCGCGCCCGCTTTCGCCGCTCTGCTCCAGCAACTGCCGCATCCAGGCGATCTTGCGCTCGAAGGCCTTGTCGCCGCCCTTGCCGCCTTCCTTGTAGCGCCAGTGCGCGGCCACGCCGAGCTCGGCCTGCGCGTGCATTTCATGCGTGCGGATCTGCACTTCCAGGGTGCGCCCTTCCGGACCGATCACCGCGGTATGCAGGGAACGGTAGTCGTTGGGCTTGGGCCGGGCGATGTAGTCGTCGAACTCGCTGGGCACCGGCACCCACAGCGCGTGGACCACGCCCAGGGCCGCGTAGCAGGCGGCGACGTCGTCGACCGCCACCCGCACCGCGCGCAGGTCGTACAGCTCCTCCATCGGCACCTGCTTCTTCTGCATCTTCCGCCAGATGCTGTAGATGTGCTTGGGCCGCCCGCTGATCTCCGCGGCGACGCCGTGCTCGGCCAGGGCCGCGCGCAGGGTTTGCTTGACCCCTTCGATGTAGCGCTCGCGGCCGGCCCGCTTCTCGTCCAGCTGCTGGGCCAGGTGGCGGTAGGTATCGGGCTCCAGGTGGCGAAAGGCCAGGTCCTCCAGTTCCCACTTCAATTGCCAGATGCCCAGCCGGTTGGCCAGCGGCGCGTGGATGTCGCGGGTCAGCTGGGCCAGCGCGCGCCGCTCGGCCGCCGGCAGCCTGGCGGCGGCGCGCATCCGCGCCACCTGGCGGGCCAGCAGGATCGGGACCACGCGCAGGTCGTTGACGATCGAGAGCAGCAGCCTGCGCAGGCCCTCGTTGTTGCCGGCGACCTGGCGCTCCGCATG
>SEHC01000603.1 GCA_004173415.1 Lysobacteraceae bacterium | reverse complement strand
TGTGTTTCCTGATGTTCGTGGCCTACCGCGGCTACAGCGTGATCCTGTTCGCGCCGATCGCGGCGATGGGCGCGGTGCTGCTGATCGACCCGCACCTGGTCGCGCCGATGTTCACCGGGCTGTTCATGGACAAGATGGTCGGCTTCCTGAAGCTGTACTTCCCCGTGTTCCTGCTCGGCGCGGTGTTCGGCAAGCTGATCGAGATCTCCGGCTTCTCCAAGTCGATCGTGGCCGCGACCATCAAGGTGGTCGGCGCGAAGCGCGCGATGCTGTCGATCGTGCTGGTCTGCGCGCTGCTGACCTACGGCGGGGTGTCGCTGTTCGTGGTCGTGTTCGCGGTCTATCCGTTCGCGGCCGAACTGTTCCGCCAGAGCGACATCCCCAAGCGCCTGATCCCGGGGACCATCGCGCTCGGCGCCTTCACCTTCACCATGGACGCGCTGCCGGGCACCCCGCAGATCCAGAACATCATTCCCAGCTCGTTCTTCGGCACCACCGGCTGGGCCGCGCCGGTGCTCGGCACCCTGGGCGGGATTTTCATCCTGGTGCTGGGCATGGCCTACCTGGAGTGGCGCCGGCGCGTGGCCGCGCGGGCCGGCGAAGGCTATGGCGCGGAACTGCGCAACGAACCGGAACCCTTCCGCGGCGACAAACTTGCGCACCCGCTGATCGCGGTGCTGCCGCTGCTGCTGGTCGGGGTCTCCAACTATGTATTCACCCGCCTGATCCCCGGCTTCTACGGCGAGACCCAGTCGTTCGTGCCGGCGGTGATCGGCAACCCGGCGCCGGTGGTCCAGGAAGTGGCCAAGGTCGCGGCGATCTGGGCGGTCCAGGGCGCGCTCCTGGTCGGCATCGTGGCGGTGATCGTGTTCGCCTGGAAGCCGGTGTTCGCCAGCTTCGCCGAAGGCACCCGGTCGGCGATCGGCGGCGCCCTGCTGGCGGCGATGAACACCGCTTCCGAATACGGCTTCGGCGCGGTGATCGCGGCCCTGCCCGGCTTCCTGGTGGTGGCCAATGCGCTGAAGGCGATCCCCGACCCGCTGGTCAACGAAGCGATCTCGGTGACCGCGATGGCCGGCATCACCGGCTCGGCCTCGGGCGGCATGAGCATCGCCCTGGCGGCCATGGCCGACAGCTTCATCGCCAATGCCAACGCCGCGGGCATACCGATGGAGGTGCTGCACCGGGTCGCGGCGATGGCCTCCGGGGGCATGGA
>SEHC01000602.1 GCA_004173415.1 Lysobacteraceae bacterium | reverse complement strand
GCGCCAAAGCCGATCGTGGTGCGGCAGCAGATCAGGGTCGGCTTGTCGCCGGCCTTGAGCGCGGTGTCGATGGCGGTCTTGATCTCGACCGCATCGTGCCCGTTGACGTTGCGGATCACCTGCCAGCCATAGGCCTCGAAGCGCGCCGGCGTGTCGTCGGTGAACCAGCCGTCGGTGTTGCCGTCGATGGAGATCTTGTTGTCGTCCCAGAACGCGACCAGCTTGCCCAGGCCCCAGGTGCCGGCCAGCGAGGCGGCCTCGTGGGAGATGCCTTCCATCAGGCAGCCGTCGCCCATGAACACCCAGGTGCGGTGGTCGACCAGGTCGAAGCCTGGGCGGTTGTAGCGCTGGGCCAGCAGTTTCTCGGCCAAGGCGAAGCCCACCGCATTGGCGAAGCCCTGCCCCAGCGGTCCGGTGGTGGTCTCCACGCCCGGGGTCTCGCTGTGCTCGGGATGGCCCGCGGTGCGGCTGTGCAACTGGCGGAAGTTCTTCAGCTCGTCCAGCGGCAGGTCGTAGCCGCTCAGGTGCAGCAGCGCGTACTGCAGCATCGAGCCGTGGCCGTTGGACAGCACGAAGCGGTCGCGGTTGAACCACTTGGGGTTGGAGGGGCTGTGACTGAGGTAGTCGTTCCACAGCACTTCGGCGATGTCGGCCATGCCCATGGGCATGCCCGGATGACCAGACTTGGCCGCTTCCACCGCATCGGCGGCGAGGAAGCGGATGGCATTGGCGAGCTGGCGGCGGCCAGGCTTGTGGGAGGCGGGCGTCGTCATGGGGGCGATTCTGGGAAGGTCGCCCGTGCTATTCGGGCGGCCCATTCTCCCATCCGGGGGCCGCGCTGTCGCGGTTGAATCGGTCAGGCGGTGGTGCTAGCGGGCTCGGCCACCGGCGCATCGGGCTCGCCATGGGCGACCAGGGTGGCCAGGGTCAGGTCGCCGGTCACGTTCAGGGTCGTGCGACACATGTCCAGGAAGTGGTTGACCCCCAGGATCATGCCGATGCCGACCGGATCCACGCCGACCATGGCGCAGATCAACGCCACCACCGGCAGCGAGCCCGAGGGCACGCCGGCCGTTCCGATGCCGCCGAGGATGCAGACCAGCATCACCATCACCTGCTGCCAGAGGCTCAGGTCGACGCCGAAGAACTGGGCCAGGAACAGGACGGTGACGCCTTCGAACAGCGCGGTGCCGTTCTGGTTGGCGGTGGCGCCCACGGT
>SEHC01000141.1 GCA_004173415.1 Lysobacteraceae bacterium | reverse complement strand
GCCGCCGAGGTGCTCAGCACGGCGGTGGCCTGGGCGGACGCCGAGGGCAACCTGCTCGGCGTCAATCCTGCCTTTGCCCGCTGGATGGGGGTCAGCGCACGGCGCCTGCAGGGGCAATCCCTGGCGGCATTGGAAATGGATGGCGATGCCATGGCCCGGTTCCTCCGCAAGCAGTCCCTGCAGGACAGCGACAGCGACGTGCTGCGTCTGCAGCGCATGACCCTGGGCCTGCCCGGCGAGAGCCAACACTTCGCCGAGGGCTGGCTGTCGCGGCTGGAAGACGGCTGCTGGCTGCTGGAGGCCCATCCGCTCGACGAATTCCCCGCCCTGGATCCGGCCCAGGCCCTGCCCAGTGCGCTCGGCGCCGCCCTCAAGGGCCTGGCCCACGAATTGCGCAACCCGCTGGCCGGCCTCAAGGGCGCCGCGCAACTGCTGGCCCGACGCGCCCTGCATCGCGACGACAACGAAGACGAGCGCGAACTGATCGGACTCATGGAATCGGAGATCGAGCGCCTCAACGGCCTGCTGGAGCAACTGCTTTCGCCTTCGCCGCCGCGGCCGCACACCGAACTCAACATCCACGTCGTGCTGGAGCGCGTGCTGCGCCTGGCCGAAACCGAAGGCGGCTGGTCGGTGCGCCTGCAACGCGACTACGACCCCAGCATCCCGGAATTCTCCGGCGACGCCGACCGCCTGACCCAGGCGGTCTGGAACCTGGTGCGCAACGCGATCCAGGCCGGCGCCGCCAGCGTCACCCTGCGCACGCGCGTCGAGCACGGCGTGCGCATCCACGACCATCCCTATCCGATGGCCCTGCGCGTGGAGATCATCGATGACGGCAAGGGCGTGCCCGAGGAGCTGGCCGAGCACCTGTTCCTGCCGCTGGTCAGCGGCCGCGCCGAAGGCAGCGGCCTGGGCCTGGCCCTGGCCCAGCAGGTGGTCCGCGAGCATCGCGGCTCGCTGACCTACCGCTCGCGCCCGGGGCACACGGTGTTCGCCCTGCTGCTGCCGCAGGCCGATGAGCCGCGTGCCGACACCCACCCACCCGGGGAGTCCCCGCATGTCCATTGATCCGGCCTCCTTCGCCCCCGCCGCGCCCGGGGCCCAGCGCATCTGGGTGGTCGATGACGACCGTTCGGTGCGCTTCGTGCTGGCCACCGCGCTGCGCGACGCCGGCTATGCGGTCGACGGCTTCGACAGCGCCGCCGCCGCCCTGCAGGCGCTGTCGGCACGCGACGCCTCGGGCCTGCCCGCTCCCGACCTGATCTTTACCGACGTGCGCATGCCCGGCGACGACGGACTGGTGCTGCTGGACAAGCTGAAACTGGCCCATCCGCAGTTGCCGGTGATCGTGATGTCGGCCTACACCGACGTGGCCAGCACCGCCGGCGCCTTCCGCGGCGGCGCGCATGAATTCCTGTCCAAGCCGTTCGACCTGGACGACGCCATCGCCCTGGCGGCGCGGGCGCTGCCCGATGTCGCCGCCGTGGACCTGCCTGCGCCTGCCGACGTGCAGCCCCAGGCCGGCGCCGACCGGGCCGAACTGATCGGCGACACCCCGGCCATGCGCGCGCTGTTCCGGGCGATCGGGCGCCTGGCCCAGGCGCCGTTGTCGGTGCTGGTCACCGGCGAAACCGGCACCGGCAAGGAACTGGTCGCCCGCGCCCTGCACCGCGAGTCTCCGCGCGCCGGCAAGCCCTTCGTCGCGCTCAACACCGCGGCGATCCCGTCCGAGCTGCTGGAAAGCGAGCTGTTCGGCCACGAGGCCGGCGCCTTCACCGGCGCCCAGCGCCGCCATGTCGGCCGCTTCGAACAGGCCGACGGCGGCACCCTGTTCCTGGACGAGATCGGCGACATGCCGCTGCCGCTGCAGACCCGGTTGCTGCGGGTATTGGCCGAGGGCGAGTTTTTCCGCGTGGGCGGGCGCGAGCTGATCCGGGTCGACGTGCGGGTCGTCGCCGCCACCCACCAGGACCTGGAGGCAGCGGTGGCCGCGGGGCGTTTTCGCGCCGACCTGCTGCATCGACTGGATGTCGTGCGCCTGCAGTTGCCGCCACTGCGCGAGCGCCGCGGCGACGTGATCCGGCTGGCGGAGACCTTCCTCGCCGTCGCCTCGCGCAAGCTCGGGGCGCCGGCCAAGCGTTTCGCCGCGCCCGCCGTGGAGATCCTGCGCGGCCACGACTGGCCCGGCAACGTGCGCGAGCTGGAAAACGTGTGCTGGCGCCTGGCGGCCCTGGCCCCCGGCGAAACGATCACCGCCTTCGACCTGCAGGGCGTGCTGGTCCGCCCCGTCGCCGCTACCGGTGCCCAGGAATGGGAGCAGGTGCTGGCCTCCTGGGCGGAGGCGCGACTGGCCGCCGGCGCCGAAGGCCTGCATGCCGAGGCCCGGCAGCGGCTCGACCAGACCCTGCTGGAAGTGGCCCTGCGCCTGACCCACGGGCGCCGCGCCGAAGCAGCGACCCGGCTCGGCCTGGGCCGCAATACGGTGACCCGCAAGCTGGGGCCGGGACGCAAGCGGTCGTAGCCGCGTCTGGCCGCCGCGCCGGTTCCTGCTTCATGGGATATGAACCGCGATCCGGTTATGGTCCAAGCCTGTTTCCACCGGAGCAAACCCATGCGCCTCGCCCTCCTGGCCATCGCCACCAGCGTCCTCGCCACCGCCTGCGGCACGACCCCCGCACCGAAATCCGCGCAGTCGCCGCCGGTGCCCACGATAAGCACCGCGCGCCAGGCCATCGCCAACCTGGCCCCGGCTTCGGCCAGCCTGGTCAGCGGCAAGATCACCGCCGTGCCCATGGCCGGTGGCGTGCACCTTACCGGCACCGTGGGCGGGCTTCCGCCCAACAGCAGCCATGGCTTCCACGTCCACGAGAAGGGCGATTGCAGCGCCGCCGATGCCAGCAGCGCCGGCCCGCACTTCAACCCGTTCGCTGCCGCGCATGGCAAGGCAAAGTCCGGCGCCCACCATGCCGGGGACATGGACAACGTGGTGGCCAACGCCGAAGGCGTGGTCAACGTGAACGTGCACCTCAGCGGCGTCACCCTGGGCGGGGGCGCGGTCAACGACATCGGCGGTCGTGCCCTGGTGGTGCACGCGGCCGCCGACGACTACAGCAGCCAGCCGGCCGGCAACGCCGGCGCGAGGGTGGCCTGCGGGGTGATCAGGATCACTCAGTAAAGCGGGTTGCCGGTGCTGAAGTCTTCCGCTGGCTCAGGCCAGCGGACGCAGGTTCTGGAAATGATCGGTGACCAGGTCGGCCAGCCGGAACGAGGCGGGGTCGATCGGTTCATCGCCGCGCCGGACCAGCACCCAGTTGTCCATCACCGTGACTTCGCGGATGACATCGCGCGAACTCGCCCGCGCCAGGACCAGTTCCAGCGCCAGCCGGATCAGGCGCACGTGCGGCACCGGCTCGGCGGCATGGGCCTGGCGCAGCGCGGCGACCAGCCCGGCATGGCCGGGTCGGGCAGGGTCGGCGGCGACCGCGGCGAAACCGTCGGCGACGATGTGGTCGGCGTTCCAGTCCTCGATCACGTAGACACCGCCGGGGCGCAACAGGGGGAACAGCGTTTCGAAAGACACCCGTGACTGCTCGAGCAGGTGGGAGGCATCGTCGATCACCAGGTCGATCTGCTCGCCACCCAGTTCGGCGGCCATGATCGAGGCCACTGCATCGCGGTCGGCCTGGTCGACGCCGTAATGCGGCTTCAGCACCGACTCCAGGCCGCGGCGCGCGACATAGCCGGACAGGGCCGGCGGCGGCTCGCGCTCCAGTTCGATGGCGACCAGGCGGCGCGGCTGGTTCAAGGCATGCAGCAGCGCGGCGCTGCCGCCGCGGTGGATGCCCAGTTCCACGATCACCCCGGGACGCAACTCGTCGCACAGGCGCAGGTAACGCTCGACCTGGGCGCGGTCCTTGGCGATCGGGAGGAAGCCCTCCGGCACTGTCGCGTCCACGCCCCAGAGGTAATGGCAATGGAAGTCGACATCGCCGACCCGCAGGTGGTGCTCGTCGAGGAACGCGGCGCTCGTGGTCAATGGAACTCCTTTGGTGGCAACGCCTGGGTCAGGCGCGCAGGGTCTGGCGTGCGTCGTCGTTGCCTGGGCAATAGGCGAAGGTGACCGCGATGCCGTGGGCCTCGAGTATCGCGGCCAGTTGCTGCTGCCGGGCCTGGAAATGGTGGTAGGCGCGTTCGAGCCTGGCCTCGTCGCTGAGCCCCGGCGCATAGCGCGCGCGCCAGGCCTGTGGTTCGAACAGGGCGATATGCGCCTCGCCGCCGGCGTAGCGCAGCAGTGGCTCCGGCGGGGCGTCCAGCCAGGTCTCCTCGGCCCGCGCCATCAACGCGGTTTCGATCACCGGCCACAAGTGCTGCAGTCCCTGGTTGGCGTATTGCAGGGCAACCATGGCGGCCAGGTCGTGCACGGTCAGGTAGCGCGCGTGTTCGACCTTCGCGCCGAACGCCTGCTGGGCCAGCAGGGCGGTATCGGCCTGGGCCATGCCGGTGTCGAGCAGGGCCTCCTCGAGCCGTTCGCCCACGGCGAGCAGCGTATGGGGGTCGCCGCTCAGCAGGAACGGCAGCACGCGCAAGGAGCCGCCGCGCAGTCCCGGCTCGGCCTGGAACGGCAGCGGCACATGGCCGTGCGCGTCGGCGCCGAAGGCGATCAGGCGCGCGTGGTGATCCGGTCCCATCACTGGCGGAAGCAGCTCCAGCAGGCGACGATGCAGGGGCCAGCCGGGGCGCAGCACTTCGGCCGGATCGAAATGGGCCGCGGCGAAGCTGAAATCCAGTGCGCCCGCGCCCGGCGCCAGTTTCGACAGGTCGCGGCCCAGCAGCGCGGCCAGCTCGCCGGCCTGTGCCGGTGGCAAGGCCGCATGCGCCGGCGCGCTTCCCGCCGACAGCTCCAGCGCCAGCACGCCCATCACGTATTGGTCCATCGATTGCGTCGCGGTTCCCGATCGAGTCATGGTCAGCGGTTGGTTGGCCGGTGAGTGGGCATTACACTTGCATTATGCCTGCCGCCCGCGCGGCACCGGTACGCGATCCTGCACCCACCCCATGCTCTCCGCGAGGTTCCCCATGACCGCAGTCCGACCCGTCGCCATCCTCGGCGGCGTCCGTATACCTTTTTGCCGCCAGAACACCGCCTATGCGGATGTCGGCAACCTGGGCATGTCGGTGCGCACCCTGGGCGCGCTGGTGGAACGGTTCGGCCTGCATGGCCAGCAGCTGGGCGAAGTGGCGATGGGCGCGGTGATCAAGCATTCCAGTGACTGGAACCTGGGCCGTGAAGCCGCGCTCTCCTCCGGCCTGTCGCCGCTGACCCCCGGCATCACCCTGCAGCGGGCCTGCGGCACCAGCCTGGACAGCATCATCCACATCGGCAACAAGATCGCGCTGGGCCAGATCGACTCGGGCATCGGCGGCGGCTCGGACACCACCTCCGAAGTGCCGATCGTGTATGGCAAGAAGCTGCGGGCGCGGCTGCTGGCGGCGAACCGGGCCAAGGCCACCGGCGACAAGCTCAAGGCGCTGGTCAAGGGATTCAAGTTCGGCGAGTTCAAGCCCGAGTTCCCCGGCGTGGCCGAGCCGCGCACCGGCAAGAGCATGGGCGACCACTGCGAGGACATGGCCAAGCAATGGAGCATCTCGCGCGATTCCCAGGACGAACTGGCGGTGGCCTCGCACCACAAGCTGGCCGCGGCCTACCAGCGCGGTTTCTTCGACGACCTGATCGCGCCGTTCCGCGGGCTGGAGCGCGACAACATCCTGCGTGCCGACACCTCGCTGGAGAAGCTGGCCACGCTGAAGCCGGCCTTCGACAAGACCTCCGGCCGCGGCACCCTGACCGCGGCCAATTCCACCCCGCTCACCGACGGTGCGGCGGCGGTGCTGCTGGCCAGCGACGAGTGGGCGCAGGC
>SEHC01000140.1 GCA_004173415.1 Lysobacteraceae bacterium | reverse complement strand
AATCGCGACCTGACCGTGCTGAGCACGGTCGGCGCCGGCGCCGAGGTCATCTCCGATGGCTCGATCCACATCTACGGCACCCTGCGCGGCCGCGCCCTGGCCGGCGCCCAGGGCAACACCGACGCACGCATCTTCTGCCACGAGTTCCATGCCGAGCTCGTGGCCATCGCCGGCCATTACAAGGTGCTGGAGGACGTACCCAAGGAACTGCGCGGCAAGTCCGTGCAGGTCTGGCTAGAACGCGGTCCCGACAAGCAGGACCAATTGATGATCGCCGCCCAGTGACCGGCGTCCGGCGCAGGTCGCCGGCATGGCCCAAGCAGGCGGCATTCCCCCGAACGAACAAGCAGGAGACACACCATTGGCTGAGATCATCGTAGTCACATCCGGAAAAGGCGGCGTAGGCAAGACCACCACCAGCGCCAGCATCGCCTGCGGCCTGGCGCGTCGCGGCAAGAAGGTCGCGGTCATCGACTTCGACGTCGGCCTGCGCAACCTGGACCTGATCATGGGCTGCGAGCGGCGCGTGGTTTACGACTTCGTCAACGTCACCCAGGGCGAGGCCACGCTTAAGCAGGCGCTGATCAAGGACAAGCGCTTCGACACGCTGTTCATCCTCGCCGCCTCGCAGACCCGCGACAAGGACGCGCTGACCCGCGAAGGCGTGGAGAAGGTGCTCAAGGACCTGGACGCCGACGGCTTCGACTTCATCGTCTGCGATTCACCGGCCGGCATCGAGAAGGGCGCCTACCTGGCGATGTACTTCGCCGACACCGCGATCGTCGTGGTCAACCCGGAGGTCTCCAGCGTGCGCGACTCCGACCGCATCCTCGGCCTGCTCGATTCCAAGACCCGCAAGGCCGAGAACGGCGAAGACCTCAAGCCGCACCTGCTGCTGACCCGCTACAGCCCCTCGCGGGTGGAAAGCGGCGAGATGCTCAGCATCAAGGACGTCGAGGAAGTGCTGGGCCTGAGGACCCTGGGCGTGATCCCGGAGTCGGGCGACGTGCTGAACGCGTCCAACAAGGGCGAGCCGGTGATCCTGGAACTCGAGTCGATCGCCGGCCAGGCCTACGACGACGCGGTCGGCAGGCTGCTGGGCGAGGACCGTCCCTTGCGCTTCACCACGGTGGAAAAGAAAGGCTTCTTCACCAAGCTGTTCGGAGGTTGAGCATGGGACTGTTCGATTTGAAGTGATCAAGAAGTACGTCAACGTCGATGCCGACGCGGTCAACGTCAAGCTGATCAAGGAAGGCGAGCACGACGTGCTGGACATCTCGGTGTCGCTGCAGGAAGGCGCCGCCTGACCAGGCCGGGGCAGCGCGCGCGCCGCTGAGCCGGTGCGCGCTGCCGCCCTGACGAGGTAAACCGTGGAGGCCCAGTCGCAATGATGGTGCAGGAACAGGCCGCGGCGACCGCCGTGCTGCGCGTTGCCGACATGGATTTCGCCGCGCTCCAATCCCTGCTCTCGGGACACGGGCTGCGGCTGCAGCGGGTTGCGGAACAGGAACCCATCCCCGGCAGCTTCTGGGGCGACTGCGAAGCCGGGGTGATCGCAAGCACGGTCTACGTGCGCGGCGACACGCCGGTGCACTCCCTGCTGCACGAGGCCTGCCACCTGATCGTCCTGCCCCCCGAACGCCGCGCGCTGGTGCATACCGACGCAACCGATTCGGACGCCGAGGAGGACGCCAGCTGCTACCTGCAGATCCTGCTGGCCGACGCGCTTCCCGGGGTCGGCCGCGACCGGCTGATGGCGGACATGGACGCGTGGGGTTATACGTTCCGGCTCGGCAGCGCGCGCGCCTGGTTCGAGCAGGATGCCGACGATGCGCGGGCCTGGCTGCAGCAACGGGGCCTGGCGGGACCGGCGCGCTAGTCGCGCCCGGCCTTGCCGCAGCCATGGATGCCGGGACCGCCACGGACGAATACTGGAATGGCTTCCGGGTCATTTCCCGCGGGGCCAATCGCGTCTGCGCGCGCGACCCCGATGACCCGGCGCGCTGCCTCAAGTTCGAACTGCCGCCAGGCGACCGCACCCGCGTCGGCCGCCGCCAGCGATTGCGCCGGTGGCTGGCCCTGCGGGTTCCCGCACTCGGTGAGAACCGCACCGAGCTGCGCGCGTACCGGCGCCTGCGCCAGCGCCTTGGCGCGGCCCTCGATGGGCGCATGGCCGCCTGCCACGGAGTGGTCGACACCGCCGCCGGCCCGGCCCTGCATTGCGATTGCGTGCTGCAGGACGACGGCCGGCCCGCTTCCAGCCTCTACCGCCACCTGTTCATCTGGTCTGCGTGGACGCCAAGTCGGTGCTGAGCGGCAAGGAGATCCTTCCGCTCTCGCGCTGGTCCCGCAGGCTGATGCATCGCAAGCTGGCGCGCCGCTGCCAGCGCCTGCGCGAGCGCATACGCGCCGCGCTGGCCGGTGCCCCGGCAGCGACCGCGACCCTTGCAGGACGCCAACGGCCGCACTAGCCTTCCGGTTCCAGCGCTTGCGCGCCCGCCAAGGATTCTCCCTGTGAAGCAACGCCACCTCCTGCTCGCGCTCGCCATCGGCGCCAGCGTGATCTCGCTCTCCGCCTGCAAGAAGGACGGCGAAGCGCCCGCTCCTGCGGCCAAGCCCACCGCCGCCGCGCCCAAGGGCGAGACCGCGGACCAGTTCATCGCGCGCGTGAACGACGAAGTGCGCAAGATGTACCCGGAGATCAATTCGGCGCAGTGGCTGTCCTCGACCTACATCAACGACGACACCGCGATGATCGCGGCCAAGTCCAACGAACGCTACCTGACCCAGCTCAACAGCTGGATCGAGCAGGCCCGCAAGTTCGAGGGCCAGCCGATGAGCCCGGCCACGGCACGGTCCATCCAGCTGCTGAAGCTGGCCACCTCGATGCCGGCGCCGAAGGATCCGGCCAAGCTGGCTGAGCTGACCCAGCTGGCCACCAAGATGGAAGGCATGTACGGCTCGGGCAGCTACTGCAAGGGCGAGGGCGACGCGAAGCAGTGCCGCCAGCTCGGCGACCTCGAGGACGTGCTGCGCAGCAGCCGCGACTACGACCAGCAGCTGGACGCGTGGCAGGGCTGGCACAGCATCGCCCAGCCGATGCGCAAGGACTACACGCGCTTCGCCGAACTGGTCAACGAAGGCGCCAAGGAGATGGGTTTCGCCGACACCGGCGAGATGTGGCGCAGCGGCTACGACATGACCCCGGCCGAGATCGCCGCCGAGACCGATCGCCTCTGGGGCCAGGTCAAGCCACTGTACGAACAGCTGCACTGCTACACGCGCGGCAAGCTTGAGACGCAGTACGGAAGCGACAAGGGCCAGGTCAACGGCCTGCTGCCGGCCCACCTGATGGGCAACATGTGGCAGCAGGACTGGGGCAACCTGTGGGACATGCTGGAACCCTACAAGGGCGCCGGCACCCTGGACATCACCGCCTCGCTGGAAAAGCAGTACCAGCAGGACTACACCCGCGAAATGGCCAAGGCCGGGCCCAGCCCGAACACCGAGAAGCTGTTCGCCGCCGAGCGCGCCGCGCAGCTTTCCGTGGCCAGGCAGATGACCCGCCGGGCCGAGGATTTCTACGTCTCGCTGGGCATGCCCAAGCTGCCTGAGAGCTACTGGCAGAAGACCCAGTTCATCAAGCCGCTGGACCGCGACGTGGTCTGCCACGCCAGCGCCTGGGACATGAACATGGCCGGCGACGTGCGCACCAAGATGTGCATCAAGCCGAACGAGGAAGACTTCACCACCATCTACCACGAGCTCGGGCACATCTACTACGACCTGGCCTACAACAAGCAGGCGCCGCTGTTCCAGGGCGGCGCCAACGACGGCTTCCACGAGGCCATCGGCGACACCATCGTGCTGGCCATGACCCCGCAGTACCTCAACTCGATCGACCTGGTCGGCACCCCGCAGCTGGGCAACGAGGCGTTGATCAATTCGCAGATGCGCATGGCCCTGGCCAAGGTTTCGTTCCTGCCGTTCGGGTTGATGATCGACCGCTGGCGCTGGGGCGTGTTCGACGGTTCGATCAAGCCGGACCAGTACAACCAGGCCTGGTGGGACCTGAAGGCCAAGTACCAGGGCGTGGCCCCGGTGACCGCGCGCGGCGAGGACTTCTTCGATGCGGGCGCCAAGTACCACGTGCCCGGCAATACCCCGTACACGCGCTACTTCCTCTCGCACATCCTGCAGTTCCAGTTCTACAAGGGCCTGTGCGACGCCGCCGGCTTCAAGGGACCGCTGTACGAGTGCAGCTTCTATGGCAACAAGGCCGCCGGGCAGAAGTTCTGGGCGATGCTGGAGAAGGGTTCCAGCCAGCCATGGCAGGCCACGCTGAAGGAACTCACCGGCACCGAGAAGGCCGACGCGAGCGCGGTGCTGGAATACTTCGCCCCGCTGCAGACCTGGCTGAAGGAACAGAACCAGGGCAAGACCTGCGGCTGGCAGGCGCCGGTCGCGGCCGCGGCAAAGCCGGAGGCAACCCCCGCGAAGGGCTGACCGCAGCCCGGTGGTGACACCCGAAGAGGCCGGCGCAAGCCGGCCTCTTCGTTCTGCCACCGGGATGCGGGTTGCGGGAGCGGGCCGGTACCGCGGCGCGGCCAGCGCAGCCACCGCTGCGCGCGAATGCATTTGCCGGCTGCCCGGCGTCCACCGCGCTTTATCACCAGCGGACCTAGCTGCTACATTCGCTCCTGCGGATCCGCCCGAGTGCGATGTCCCAGGTCCTGCATACTCCCAACCCTCGCTGCACCGGAAGGATCCTGTCCTTGAACAATCGAGCATTCGCCATCGCGCTGGCCGGCCTGCTTGGCCTCGGCACCGCCACTTTCTCCCATGCCACCAGTGCAGCCCCGCGCGTCCAGGGCGAGTCCGCCAGGACGCCTGTCGCGACCGCCACTGCGCAAAAATGGCGCAGCAATGGCTTTCCGTCGGCGCGGGTCGCGCGCCTGCAGTACCGGGAGCTCCCGGCGGCGCGGATCCTCCAGGTCCAGAAGCACAACGAGACCCGGCGCATGAAGCCGGTGCAGATCGGCGTGGCGCGAAGCGCAGTGTCGGAAGGGAGCGCCAGCCCGGTACTGCCCGCCCTTGGCTGGATCGCCTCGGCCCACGGCGGCGCGGTGACCCGGCTTGAGGTGACCTCGCCACTCGCGCTGGGGATTCGCGTGGGACTGAAGGTGGAAACGCTGGACCCGCGGGCCGAACTCCGTTTCTCCGGCTCTTCGGATCCTTCACGGATCGTGGCAGTGATGAGCGGCAGGGAAATCCTCGCCTTGACCGACCGGCAAGGAGTGTTCTGGACCCCGGCCACCGACGGCCAGAAGCAGCACATCGAGGTCTATGTGCCGGCGGGCATCCCCTACCAGCGCACCCGCCTGCAGGCGCCGCTCCTGTCCCACCTGCTGACCAACAGCACGCGGGATTTCAAGATGGTGGAGAAGATCGGCGAATCGGGTACCTGCAACGTCGACACCGCCTGCCGCGTCAACGAACTCGGCGCCAACTTCGTCGCCGCCAAGAACGCGGTGGCGCACATGTCGTTCGTGGTCGACGGCATCAGCTACATCTGCACCGGGACCCTGCTGAACGACACCGTCGCGACCTCGCAGATTCCTTGGTTCTACTCGGCCAACCACTGCATCGAGAACCAGACGGTGGCCTCGACCCTCAACACCTACTGGAAGTACGAAGCCAGCAGCTGCAACAGCGGCACCGTGGTCGCGGGCGGCCGGGTACTGCTGGCCGGAGGCGCCGACTACCTGTATTCGGACGCCACCACCGACGCACTGCTGCTGCGGCTGCGCAACACGCCGCCGGCCGGCTCCACCTATGCCGGCTGGGACGCGAACGCGCTGCCGGCTTCCAGCAATATCACCGGCATCCACCATCCTGCCGGGGATGCCAAGAAGGTGTCCCTGGGCCAGCGCCTGGGCCTGGATGCCGCCAACATCGAGGTCGGCTGGCTCAGCGGCACCACCGAAGGCGGCAGCAGCGGATCGGGTCTTTTCAGCAGCGATGCGAACGGTTATTACCTGCGCGGCGGGCTCTACGGCGGTTCCGCCCTGTGCGTCAACTCGGGCTCGTTGAGCAACCCCGACAACCGCGACTACTACTCCCGCTTCGACGTGGTGTTCCCACAGCTCAAGCAGTTTCTTGCGCCGACCCCGGCCAACACCGCGCCCGTGGCCAACTTCACCCATACGGTCAACGGCAAGACCATCAGCTTCACCGACACTTCCACCGATGCCGGCGGCAGCATCGCCTCGCGCGCCTGGACCTTCGGTGACGGCGGCAGCTCGACCGCGGCCAACCCGGTCAGGACCTATGCCGCGCTGGGCGTCTACACCGTCACCCTGACGGTGACCGACAACGGCGGCCTGACCCACAGCGTCTCGCGCAGCGTGTCGACCATCGGCAGGCAGCGGGTCAATGGATCGCAGCCCCGGCTTCCACGGGCGGCATCCGCCGTGTCGCCCTCCTCGCAGCCCGCCGCGATTCCGCGTGCCGGGCAACCGCGCCTGATGGGTCCGTTCGAACCCTGACTCCGGCGCAGTATCCAAGCGTCCCGCAGGAGCCGGCGAAAGCCGGCTTTCTGCTTCCGCCACGCCGCTCCGGCGAAAGCCGGCTTCTGTCTTCAGGCACCGCCGGGCCGTCAGTCCGCCGCGGCCGCTCCAGTGCCGGCGGCTTCCATCGCCCGGCCCAGCTGCGCCTCGAATTGCTCGAAGCTCAGGCCCATCGCGGTGGCTTCGGCTTCGGCCGCAGCCTTCAACGCATCCGACCAGGTCAGCCGCACCGGCGTGCCCTGCGATTCGTGCAACGACCCGGCACGACGGACCATGGCGAACACATGCGCGGCGCTGGCGCTGCTGCCCGCGATCCTGCCATCCATGCCCAGCACCCATTCGCCGTCGCGACGGACGATGCCGGCCAGCAGGCGGCCCTGCTGGTCGCGCAGCTCGGCATGCGGCTCGATCGCGGTGGCCGGCGCGCGGGTCGTCGCGGGCTCCGTTGCTCTGGTTTTCTTTCCGGCTGGGCGGCCGCTCTTGGTGTTGTTGCTCATCGGGTCCGTCACCGGGGCCGCAGGGGCGGCCAGTATCGCCTCAAAGCGGATCGGCCGGTTCCACCGCGGTGGTTTCCTGCGGGCAGGCCGGCAGGCGCTGGCAGACATTGCGCTCCCAGCGCCAGAACGCCCAGCCCAGCAAGGTCAGCGAGGCGCTGCCCAGGGCCAGGTACAGGGTCGAATGGCTCAGCCAGGGCGACATCGCCCCCGACACCAGTGCCGCCACCACCAGGCTGGTGAAGGCCTGCAGCGACGAGGCCGATCCGCGCTGGCGCGGATACATGTCGAGGATCGCCAGGGTCAGGATCGGGAAGATCAGGGCCACGCCGACCCCGGTCAGGAACAGCGGCAGGACCGCCCAGGGAATGGCGAACGGATCGGCCAGCGCAGCGTAGGCGACGTGGATCAATGCGCCGATCCCGCCGACCACGAAGCCGATCCGGGTCAGCGCATCGCCACTCATGCGCCCGGCCGCGCGGCCCGACAGGTACGCGCCCACCACCATGCCGCCGATGGTGGGGATGAACAGCCAGCCGAAATCCCGTTCCCCCAGGTGCAGGTGCTGCATCACCAGCACCGGGGCCGAGGCGATGTACAGGAACATGCCGGCGAAATTGAACGAACTCGCCGCCGCCAGCCGTTGGAAGCGGGGATTGAGGAAGATCGCCACGTAATCGCGCACCAGGCTGCGCATCGCCAGCGGCACGCGCCGATCCGGCGGGTGGGTCTCGGGAAACCACGACCAGGTGGCCAGCAGCAGCAGGCCCGAGAACGCGGTCAGGAACCAGAAGATCACCGGCCACTCGGCCCAGCCCAGGATCCAGCCGCCGACCAGGGGCGCAATGGCCGGGGCGATGCCGAAGATCATCGCCACCTGGCTCATCAGACGTTGCGCGTCATCGCCATGGAACAGGTCGCGTATCGCCGCGCGGCCGACGATCTGCCCGGCCCCGGCGGACAGGCCCTGGACCGCGCGGAACGCCAGCAGGGTCGGCAGGTCGGTGGCCAGCGCGCAGCCGACCGAAGCCAGGGTGAACACCAGCATGCCCCCCAGGATCACCGAACGGCGGCCGATCGCATCGGACAGCGGCCCGTGGACGATGCTCATCGCCGCGTAGGCGATCAGGTACACGCTGATGGTCTGCTGGATCGCCAGCGG